>JBGOVH010000296.1:0-4562 GCA_041478005.1 Terriglobia bacterium
GAACCGAAGCCTGGCACATCCTTAACCACCAGACCTGGTCGAAGCCCAGAGCCACACTGAACCTGGTAAGTCCCTGAAAAATTCTTGCTGGGCTGGTCCCAATAAAGGCCAGTCAATAGGCTGTGGAAGTAATCAGTCCCTTCGTCGTTGGATGCGTTTCGATTGCGCAGTTCGTGAAAGTAGGCAATGACATCGACCCCGAAGTGGCTGGTCAGATTTCGACCCACCTGGCCGCTGCCGTTGGCCAGTCCATTGGGGAACTCACTGGTTTTGTTCAAAAGCAGATGGCGAGGTGTTTCAATTGAGTTGCATGCGAGCACCAGAACTTTAGCCTCCACTTTTTCCACCGCGTTCTTAGGTGTGGTGTATTCGATGCCTGAGATCTGCCTTCCGGAGGAGTCCATGAGGATTCGAGTCATCATGGCTTCGCTGATTAGAGTCAGATTGCCGGTACGCAGACCGAGAGGAATCGGAGTGTTGGCCGAGGTGTATTTCGCATCCACGCAGCAGCCACTCATGCAGGCCCCGCAGTAATGGCACTTGGGGCGCTTGGACCAGTGTTCCTCTGTCAGGATAGCCTTGCGCTGGGCGACGAATTCCATCTTTCGTCCTTTTGACTTCAAGCGTTCAACACCCCGCTTGAGCGCCATCTCCGGACAACGCATCCGGACCGGTCTCAGAAATTCTCCGTCAGGAAGATTCATCAATCCATCTTTGTAACCATAAACGCCCATGAAACGTTCCGCTTGGCTATAGTAAGGCGCTACTTCGTCGTATGCGATGGGCCAGAGTTTGTAGTCGAGTGGTCCAAAGCGCAGGCTGTGTCCGGCCCAGCAGAGCGAGCGGCCCCCGACAGCTTTCAGCCAACCATGCCCTGGGCGGTCGCCTATAGGGGTGAAATGATTCTCCTCATTGCGAAGGTGGGGGAGAGCAGCACGAGCTTCTTTCCTCAAGCGTTTCTCCACGCCCTCATGAAACTGAAGGTGTGTGTTATAGTCAATCCCCGCCTGCAGCCTAGGTCCAGCTTCGACCAGGGCTACCTTCAACCCAGCCTTGGACAATACATAGGAAGCAATCCCGCCACCGGGTCCACTGCCAACCACACAGACATCAAAGACAGTTTGTTTCATTTGCTCTCCCTTTTTCGCCTGGAGGGATTCTGTTAATGAGTAACTTGCCATGCGAATGGGTAATTCGTCAACTGCTGCACACCTGACTTTTGGCATGACAGGCTTGGGAAAGGCTGTCATGCTTTAAACACCCGTCCAATAGCGGTCCTCACGATAAGTCACAGAGTCCTAAGACGACGCTTCGCGACAGATTTTGTTTAATGCCCACACACCTCGGTGAGTTCTTTTCTGCGAGCCGTAGGCTTTGACGAAGATGACGACATCCCATTCAAATCCATGATAGTCTACCGCCTATTTAGTGCTCTTGATCGTTTTGGATTTCCCTCGAAAGGAGACTCCTATGTTGTTGCGCCGTTTCTCCCGGTTAAGCCCATGCGTTCTTGTCTGCATGGTTTTGGCTGTCTATGCGCAAGATTCCAGGCCCCCAGCCAAACTAAAGGCACTCTTCATTACCGGGGGTGGCTACCATGATTTCAAGAAACTCGCGCCATACTTGACGGACAAAATCAGCCAGCAGGCCAGTGTTCAATGGGAGACAAGGTGGAGCGACGAGGTTCTCAAAGATGCAAAGCTGGGTGAAGGATTTGATGCTATTGTCTACGATATGTGCTTTGACGAGGCCGAATCGTCAACTATGGAAAACATTTTGAAAGCAACGCGTGACGGCAAACCGACCGTCGCAATTCATTGCGCCAACCACAGCTTCAAAAAGTATGATGAGTGGAGAACCTTGCTGGGGATGGTGACTTGCATCCATGATCCCTATCAGGCGTTTGGGACTGAGAAGGTGCATAAGGATCATCCTGTACTGAAGAGTTTTCCCGATGACTGGAAGACGGCCGGAGATGAGCTCTACCAGACCATTGAGATGGGTAAAGATGCTGACGTATTGCTCAAAGTCAAAAGTCCACATAGTGGTAAAGTGCACAACGTATGCTGGACTAACCAGTATGGCAAGGGACGCGTCTTCGGAACCACCCTGGGCCATGATATGAAAACAGCCCAACAACCCGTTTACACTCGTCTGGTTGCTTATGGCTTGCTATGGGCGTGTGGCAAGCTGGACCAGGAGGGAAAGCCACTGCCAGGATATGCCGGGCCGGGCGGGGAATGAAGGAATTGACGAACCGAACCGCGAAGCTTTGAACGAAACAAAGAAAAGGCCCTCTTGGACCCAGGGCCATTCTGAAGTCACCCCTTGGCAAGGGGGGACGAGCTCTGAACAAGGCTTGTTCGCCATGGTTTTAAACAACAATATACTAACGGAGAACTTACATGAGATTTGGCATCAACACATTCTTGTTTACATCCCCTTTTACCAATGCCAGCACCGCATTCTTCAAAGACTTCAAGGCCTGGGGATTTGAATCTGTTGAGATCCCAATTGAGCATGAGTCGCACATCGATGCAGCCTATGTGAAGTCTGAACTGGATAGATATGGTCTGGCGTGTGCCGCAGCCGGCGGAGCCTTCGGCCCGGGGCGAGACTTGAGAGGCACACCAGAGGAACAAGAAGCCTGCATCGACTATGTGCATCACTTAATCGATTTCGCCGTCACTCTGGATGCGCCGACGCTGGTGGGTCCTGTCTACTCAGCGGTGGGCCGTGCAGAGTATGTTCCGGAAAAGGAGCGAAAAGCCCAGTGGAAACTGGTGGTGAAACATTTGAAGAAGCTCTGTCAGTACGCGGAAAAGAAAGGGAAACGAATTTCCATTGAGGCGCTCAACCGTTTCGAAACGGATTTTATCAACACTTGTGATCAGGCCCTGCAAATGGTGCATGATGTTGGCAATCCCGCTCTCTTCGTCCATCTCGACACATTTCATATGAACATTGAAGAGAAAGACTCAGCAGCAGCCATCCTTCGGGCAGGCAAGAGACTGGGTTACTTCCATGCCTGTGGCTGTGACCGTGGAACTCCTGGCAGTGATCATATCGATTGGAAGAGCATCACCGCTGCTCTCAAGAAAATTGGTTACAAGGGTGATGTAGTGATTGAGTCCTTTACTCCGGATGTCAAAGTCATTGCCAAAGCCGCAGCCATTTGGCGGGCCATCGAGCCTAAGAAAGAAGATATCGCGATTAAGGGTGTGAAATTTCTGAAGAAGGTTTTCAATTGAGAGAATGCCTGTGAACGACCAATCCAGTCGGAACGTTTCGAGTATCCAGAATCGGGGCAGGCTTTACGTGGGGAGTTGTGTTGCGCTTGTCGCCATTGCGCTGACTTTCTCCATCCGTGGTGACATTCTAGGGGATTTGAGCAACGAATTTCAGCTCACCAAAGAACAGGTGGGATGGGTCGCAGGGGCTGCTTTTTGGGGGTTCACGCTGTCGATCTTTACGGGCGGGCAGCTGTGCGATTTCCTCGGGATGGGCCGCATACTGGGATTGGCATTTCTGGGTCATACCGCTGGCGTGCTTCTTACCGTGTTCGCTAGCGGCTTCTGGCCTCTGTGGTTTGGAACGCTGGTCATTGGCTTTGCCAACGGCATGGTGGAAGCAGCCATCAACCCGCTCATTGCCACTGTCTATCCGGAACAGAAGACCGAGAAGCTTAATGCGCTTCATGCCTGGTTTCCGGGTGGCATCGTGATTGGAGGCCTGGCAGCTTTTGGTATGACCGAACTGCATTTCCAGTGGCAGATCAAAATGGCTGTTATCCTGCTCCCTGTGATCATTTACGGGCTCGTGCTGTTTGGGCAGAAATTTCCTCCAACTGAGCGTGTCCAGTATGGCGTTTCTACTGGAGACATGTACAAACAGGCGATGCGGCCGCAGTTTCTAATCTGGGTTTTCTGTATGTTCTTGACAGCCTCGACCGAGCTGGGTCCCAATCAGTGGATTCCTAACATTCTTACAAGCACGGCCCATATGGCGGGCATCCTGGTGTTGGTATGGATCAACGGAATCATGACGGTTGGGCGCCTGGTTGCGGGTCCTGTAGTGCGTCTTCTTTCTCCGATCGCCCTCTTGATTACAGCAGCCTGTTTCTCGGCCTTCGGACTGTTCTGGCTCAGCGCTGCGAGTTCTATGTGGCCCGTCCTTGCCGCTGCTACCCTCTTTGCTTTAGGAATCTGCTATTTCTGGCCAACCATGCTGGGGGTGACGTCTGAAAGGTTCCCTGCCGGTGGCGCCCTTTTGTTGGCGATCATGGGTGGAGCGGGTAATCTCTCTGTGGCTCTCGTGCTGCCCCTGATGGGAAAGATTTACGATACTAGCGGTCCGGAGATCGCGCTGAGATATGTCGTGGGATTGCCCGTCACTTTGATAGTTGTTTTTGGAGCTATCTGGTTACACGATCGGGGAAGAGGGGGGTATAGGATTGCCAGATTGAGTGAAGGAGGAGATGAAGCCGCGAGGTGAGACGGTAATGCCTCAGAAGGCGTGCAAAAATTCCCCTCATGGGTCAGGAGGGGAGCTGAAGGCCGTTA
>JBGOVH010000017.1:0-12911 GCA_041478005.1 Terriglobia bacterium
CGAAGTCAAACCTTCCCCGCCCCACTAAACATAAACCACACGCTCCTCGTCAGCCCCCTGGCGGGCTAGAAGGCAGATCCGGTTGACATAAAAGATCTCTTCGGCGGGCAGAATGTGAGAATGCTGGCCTCTTAGAGAAGCGACAAAGTCTTCAAAAATAGACAGGTGAGGTAACAACGGCAAGTTTCGAGAAGGAGCATCCTGTGTGATCAGTTCTACCTTTTCGCCTCTCATCTCCACTACTCCCTTGGAACCGATGACGCGAAGACGGTCGTCGCCGTGACTGTCAGCAGCTTCAGGCCGCAGGTAGTCCAGCGTCACCACTGCAGTACCTCCATTGGAGAGCCCGAGCAGAATGCCTGCATGGTCCTCGGTACCAGGATAGTCCGGATGGGCTTTGTTACCTTGAAAGGCGGAGACGCGAGTCACTTTTAATCCAGTGGTATGCATGATGTAATCAATGGCATGGATGCCGATCCAAGGAATGGTCCCCCCATAGGTTTCTCTCTCCCTATAAAACGAAGGCCGGTCATTCCCAAACTTGTAAGACTTTTGGGCGGTTGCCAGAATGGGTTCACCAATTAACCCTTTGGAGATCACGTCGCGGATCGTCCGAAGCCCGGGCCAGAGGCGCATTTCCAGCATGGCGCTGATCTGGACTCCGGATTTCTTCACCGCCTGCTCCAACTGCTCCAGGCTCCTAAGCTCTGTTGCCAGAGGCTTCTCCGACATGACGTGAATCCCTCTCTCCGCTGCTGCCATGGAAGCAAAGGCATTGAGAGTGTAAGGGAGACAAATCCCGACGACGTCCAGCTTTTCTTTGGAGAACATCTCCTGGTAAGTTTCAAAAAAATGCGTGTCGCGTCTGACCGCAGAATGGGTTTTCACTTGGTTGAGCTCGGTCTGAAAGCCGCCTGCCGCTTTTGTCTTTGCGTCACTCAACGCCGTTCGCTCCCCGTCTCTCAAGGCATAAGCGACTAAGCGGGCCCCTTTAATTTGTTGCAGAACATCCAAGACCAACCCCGTGTGCCCCGAAGTTCCGATCATGCCAACCCTCAACTCGGCCTCCGGATCAAGCTTGCGAGCCGAACCTGGAACCCTTGAGAGATTCTCCAAACCCAGGAACCGGTTGTGGTCTGCTTGCATAAGCCCCCCAGCGCTCAGACTAGCCACGCTCACAAACTTCAAAAAATCCCTGCGTGCTGGTTTAGTCAGTTTTTCAGATACGGATGGCAGTTTCTTTGTCATCATCTTTGTCAGCCTTTCTGATACTCCGCCTACTGAATTGATCTGGGTTTGAATCCGTCATCTCCGCCTGCAAATGGAAAATAACAAATGACAAATGCTCAATGGAAAATGTCTTTCGAGACAGGCCGTCCTGTCCAAATTAGTCTCCACTGAGTTGTTCATATCCTCTCCGGGGTCGCCACAATGAAAGAAGATAGACAACAACAAGAGAAAGACCACAGAGTCAAAAACAACTCTGCTCGGAGAGCCTAGATGAGCCATCAAACCTGAACGATTTTCAGGTCCTTATCCACTTTCATTCCGGCTTCCGTGGCTCGGGACACTTCATCCACGGAAAGGCCCGGCGCAATCTCGCGCAACACCAGTCCATCAGGGGAAACATCAATGACCGCCATTTCCGTGATGATCCGGCTGACTACTCCGAGTCCGGTCAAAGGTAAAGTGCAGTCTCTGAGAATCTTGATTTTCTTATCTTTGGTCCTGTGTTCCATCGCAATCACTAATCTTCTCGCGCCTGCAGCTATGTCCAAAGCTGCCCCCATCCCCTTGATCATTTGCCCCGGGATCATCCAGTTGGCCAGGTTGCCTTTTTCGTCGACTTCCAGTGCATCGAGGATTGCAAGATCGATATGGCTGCCACGAATCATGGCAAAAGAATCAGCACTCGAAAAACAACTTGAGCCCGGAACTGCCGCGGCAGTTCCCTTCTGCGCATCGGTCAAGTCCGGCACCACCTCTGCAGCTTGCGGACGAGGCCCCAGGCCGAGTAAGCCATTTTCCGAAAGGAACATCACATCGGCTCCCTTTGGAACATGACCGAGGACCAGTTTGGGAATTCCAGCACCCAAGACCACGTAGAATCCATTCTGAAGTTCCTGCGCCGCACGTTTGGCTATGAAGAGATGGTTGTGCTTACCCATGGACAGTGCCTACGATTCCCTTTTGATGCGGGTCTCGTAATGTTTTCCCTTAAGTAACCTTTGAACAAATATTCCCGGTGTGTGAATGCTGTCAGGGTCGAGTTCTCCGGGTTCAACGAGCTCTTCGATTTCGGCGATGGTGATATCCGCCGCTGTCGCCATCTGGGGATTAAAATTCTGAGCCGTCTTCCGATATATCAGATTTCCCAACCGGTCACCCTTCCATGCTTTCACAAAGGCAAACTGGGCGCGTAAGGCAAGCTCCAACACATATTGCTTCCCATTCCAGGATCGAGTCTCTTTATTCTCGGCGACAATCGTCCCGTAGCCAGTTGGAGTGTAGAATCCCCCAATACCTGCTCCCCCGGCGCGTATACGTTCTGCGAAAGTTCCCTGGGGATTCAACTCGATTTGCAGGTCCCCGTTAAGCACCAATTCCTCAAACAACTGATTGTCTCCCACATAGGTGGAAATCATTTTTTTTACCTGACGTTTATGAAGGAGAAGACCAACGCCAAAATCATCTACACCCACATTGTTGCTGATGATAGTCAGATTCCTTGCACCTTTATCACAAAGCGCCTGAATCAGATTTTCAGGAACCCCGCAGAGACCATATCCCCCAATCATGATCGCCGCCCCATCCGGAATATCAGCAATCGCAGTTCGAGCGTCTTTAATGACTTTATTCATTGAGGGCTTCTTCCATTCGACTCAGATTTTTCGCCCTACCACTGGCGCAATCTGAGCGAGCTCTTGCATGAGCTTCTCAAACTGAGCAGGAAACAATGTTTGGGCCCCATCACTGATCGCCTTTTCGGGATTTGGATGGACTTCGATTAGTAACCCATCTGCCCCAGCGGCCACAGCAGCGCGAGCCATAGGCGGAACCTTGTCCCGGCGCCCAGTCCCATGGGATGGGTCGACCACAATAGGGAGATGAGAGAGCTTCTTCACAACGGGTATGGCGGAAATATCAAGAGTATTGCGTGTGTAGTTTTCGAAAGTCCGAATGCCTCTCTCGCACAAAATCACATCGTGGTTTCCACCCGCCATTATGTATTCGGCAGAAAGCAGCCATTCTTCAATGGTTGCAGCAATGCCGCGTTTGAGCAGAACCGGCTTCCGGACTTTTCCTAGTTCCTTTAGCAAGGTGAAGTTCTGCATATTGCGGGCGCCAACTTGGAGAATGTCCGCATAACCCATCAGCAGAGGAATTTGCGTATGGTCCATCACTTCACTGATCACGAAGAGCCCAAAACTATCCGCAGCTTCACGCATCAGGCGGAGCCCTTCTTCCCCCATTCCTTGAAAGCTGTAAGGTGAAGATCTGGGCTTAAAGGCACCACCACGCAGAAACCTTGCGCCACATTTGTGAACAATTCCGGCTGCGGTCTGGATCTGTTCCCGGCTTTCAACGCTGCATGGTCCCGCCATCATGACCAGCTGGTCCCCGCCAATTTCCACCTGGCCACTTGCGTTCTTAAGGCTAATTCGAGTGCCTTCTGGCCTAAAATGACGGCTGGCGAGCTTGTAAGGAGCAGTGATTCGAACTACTTCGCTTACACCGTCCAAAAGTTCAATATCGCGGGTGTCAACGACTTTTCCTCCAACCACTCCCAAGACCGTTCGGATTACTCCAGTGGAGCGGTGTATGTCAAATCCCCTCTCCACTAACTTCTCAACTACATTTTGAATTTGTGCTTCCGTGCAACCCTCTTGCATCACTACAACCATTTGAAACTCCTTACAAACATCTAACACTCGCTCTACTTCCTCTCCTCCGCCACAATTCTCTCCACCCGCCGGGATTCGTCGAGGATTCTCTCAAAGAGGCGTTTCAATGCCTCATTCTCCAGCGGCCCGCGATTGCTCTTCATGATCCTGTCAAAGATTTCCTTTTCCCGCTGCGGATCATACACAGGCAGATGCTGCTGGCGCTTGATTTTCCCAATCTCAATAACACATTGAGACCGCTCCGAGAACAACTCTGTAAGTTGGGTATCAATCTCATCAATCCGATTTCGCCAGTAGCTAATATCCATCCTCAAATTCCTCCTCTTAACCAGCGGGCATAATCACCAACTTTTTCCGCCAGGCGCGGATGATTCAGGTTTTCCTCGATACAACGGACGATGGCGCTTCCAACCACTGCTCCATCAGCTTGCAGACAGACCTCATGCACCTGCTCAGGGTTAGAAATCCCGAATCCGACTGCAATGGGGAGGCCCGTATGCTGCCTGATACGCGAGATCAAGGGAGCAACTTCTTCAGAAACGGACTTCTGCGCTCCCGTGACTCCGGTACGAGAAACTGCATATACAAACCCTGAAGAGAAAGCGGCGATCTTTTGAATTCGCTCCTGAGTGCTGGTTGGCGCTGCCAAAAAAATAGAATCCAGTTCCGATTTTTTCAGCATAGCATTGGGTCGCTCGGCCTCTTCCACCGAAAGATCAATAATTAAGAACCCATCAATCCCACTTGCCTTTGCATCCCGGGCCAGAAGGTCGAAGCCATAAGCAAATAGCGGGTTGTAGTAACTGAAGAGCACAAATGGCAGTTCAGTTTCCTTCCGCAAACCGCTAATCAAACCTAATCCCTGTTTGAGAGTGAATCTGTTACGCAAGGCTCGCTCAAAGGCCCGTTGGATGACCGGGCCGTCAGCCAGCGGATCTGAAAAAGGCACACCCAGTTCGATGATATCTGCCCCTGCCTTCTCTAATTCCAGAATAATTTGCCGCGTTGATCCCAGGTCCGGATCACCAAGGGTGATGTAAGGGATGAAGGCTTTTTTTTCATTTCGCCTAAGTTGGTTAAACGTTTTTTGAATTCGAGTCATGTCTAGCCATGGGGTATTCCTAGCGAGGCCCTGAGTCAGGTAAGGCTTCCGCGCTGCGCGTTCTTGTTCCCAAGCTCTGAGTAGTACGCGACGACCGTGGACGCCACGCACACAGGCGCCGTCGGCAAAGCCGGGCGGGTTGCCTAAATACGAATTATCTTCACGCGTTAAGTTTCGACCTGCTTAGGGGATGTTTGGCTCGCGGCTACAGTTTGAACATCTTTATCGCCTCGCCCAGACAAATTGATGACCATCAGATGAGTTGGGGCTAAACTAGGCGCCAATCGCATCGCCTCGGCCACGGCGTGAGCGCTTTCCAGGGCAGGAATGATGCCCTCTTTGCGGCTGAGAAGGTGAAAAGCCTCCAGCGCTTCCCGATCATCCACACAGGTATAGCGAATTCTCCCCAGGTCATGCAGGTAGGCATGCTCGGGACCCACTGAGGCATAGTCCAATCCAGCCGAAACAGAGTGAGTAGTGGAGATCTGGCCATCTTCGGTTTGCAGGACGTAGGAATAGGTTCCTTGCAGGATTCCGGGTTTGCCTCCATGGAAGCGTGCGGCATGCTCTCCCAGGTTTTTCCCTCGACCCCCTGCTTCCACCCCAACCATGGCCACCGACGATTCTTTTAAGAAATCATAAAACAGGCCGATCGAGTTGCTGCCTCCCCCAACGCACGCTACCAAGGTATCTGGAAGACGCCCTTCCTTCTTGACGATCTGTCCTCGAACCTCACGGCCAATAATGGCCTGGAAATCTCGAACCATCATGGGATAGGGATGAGAGCTGAGAACAGAACCCAAAAGATAATAGGTATGATGGACGTTGGTAACCCAGTCACGGATAGCTTCGTTGATGGCATCTTTAAGAGTTTTGCTGCCACTCCCTACCGCATGGACTTTGGCGCCAAGCAGACGCATGCGAAAAACGTTCAATTCCTGGCGGCGCATGTCTTCCTCACCCATGTACACCTCGCAGTCCAGGTTAAGAAGAGCGCAAACGGTTGCCGTCGCAACACCGTGCTGCCCCGCTCCGGTTTCGGCAATGACGCGCCTCTTCCCCATCCGCTTTGCCAGCAGTGCCTGTCCAATACAGTTATTGATCTTATGCGCGCCGGTGTGGTTCAGATCTTCTCGCTTCAAGTAAATCTTGGCGCCACCTAAGTACTGAGTCAGCTGTCGCGCGTAAAACAAGGGCGTGGGGCGTCCTGAGTAATCAACCAATAATTCATTGAGCTCTATGTGAAAGGCAGGATCACTCCTGGCTGTCAGATAGGCCTGCTCCAACTCCTCCAAGGGATGCATTAGAGTTTCGGGAACGAATTTCCCCCCATAAAGGCCAAAATGTCCTTGAGCATCCGGGAATTGATCCCACGAGACACTTTCCATATCACTCCTCACTCGGTGGCAGTCCTTGCAAGCTCAATCTGGGCGCGCCAAATCTCTCGAAAGAGTTTCGACATCTTCTTGACATCTTTTCTTCCAGGTTCACTTTCCACACTGCTGCACACATCGATTGCATACGGCCGCACTTGACACACGGATTCGTAAACGTTTTCGCTGCTTATCCCCCCCGCCAGAATCAAGCGACCATACGGCTTGGCGGCAACAGCAATATCCCAGTGAAAAGTTCTTCCCGTTCCGCCAGCCTGGTGAGAGTCGTAGGTATCCAAGAGATAAGCGCCGGCGGTATACATTTCCAATTGACGAACGTCGAACTTCGTATCTACCCGAAATGCTTTGATCACACGTAGATCACTGAGCTTCCTCACATATTCGGGGGATTCAGAGCCGTGAAGCTGCACTGAATCGATTCCGATGCCGCGAGCAATACTCAGGATGCGATCAGGGCTAAACTCATCGACAAAAATTCCGACAATTGAAATTAGAGGAGCAATCCTCTCAATAATGGGCTTAGCTTGTGAAGGCTCGATATAACGGGGACTCTTCTTGTAAAAGTTGAATCCAAGGGCATCTGCCCCCAGATCAACCGCTGCCTGTGCATCTCCTAAATTGGTAATCCCACAAATCTTGACTTTAACCATGGCTTGTTGTCAGTGGTCAGTTGGTCGAAACTCTCATGCCTAGCTGGCAACTGGCTAGCGCCAACTATTTAATTCAGGCTCCGGATCATCAGCTCTCGCAGTGCCCTGCCCGGGTGTTCGGCTTTCATGAACAATTCTCCGATCAAAAACGCATCATAGCCGGCGTCACGCAGCATGCGAATATCGTCAGAGGTGTTGATGCCGCTTTCACTCACGAGAATGATTGAATCGGGAACATGAGGAGCCAAGTGTAGCGATGTCTGCAAATCAACTTTGAAGGTCGTTAGATCCCGGTTATTCACGCCCACGATCGTAGCTCCACAATCCAGAGCTATTCTCAATTCCTCCGGATTGTGCACTTCCACCAAAGCATCCAGTTCCTGCTCATGGATAATCTCCAAAAGACTGGAAAGTGTTTTTGGTTCAAGAATCGCCACAATCAATAAGACAGCATCAGCGCCGGCTTCAGCAGCTTCGTAGATTTGATACGGATCGAAGAGAAAATCCTTGCGCAAAATGGGACGGGAGACACAAGCACGCACATTTCTGAGATGTTCCAGTGAGCCCTGGAAGTGATGCTCCTCGGTTAACACGGAGATGGCAGCTGCAGCGTTGGCTTCGTAATCCATTCCGATTTCAACGGGGTCAAATTCCTCTCTGAGTACCCCCTTTGACGGAGAGGATTTTTTGATTTCACCGATTAGATTCAACCGGTCGGATCGGTCCAATGCGTTATAAAAAGATCGGGTCTTAATCAGAGTGTGGACCGATTTCAAAGAATTCAACAGCTCGGGTAGCGGCTTCTTCTTCATTGCTAGTTCCAGGCTGGCACGCTTTTTCTCAACAATCTTAGTCAGCCGATTCTCTTCCAAGACTCTCTCCTAATTAACTCTCACAAAAACGAAAATTGATCCCCAACTGTAATAGCCTGCATGCAAGCTCGCCCGGGAGGTCCTTAACTACTGACTGCCTGCGGCTGAATTTGGCTTGTAAAATTTACCAGTTTTTCTAATTTTACCAGAGCGCCCCCGCCTTCCAGAGACTGACGGGCTAGAGTCAACCCTTCTTGCAAAGAGTCGACTCTTCCAGAGACGTAGATACCCGCTGCAGCATTCAGCAGAACGACATCTCTCTGAGCGTCTGCGCAATTCATCTCCAGGATGTCCCGCAGGATTCTCCCATTTTGTTCAATGTCTCCTCCCATGAGCTCACTGGCGGGTCTCCGCATTAATCCAAGACTCTCAGGCTGCAAGAATTCCGTCCGGATCTTCCCATCCTTGAGCTCCGTCACCCTCGTCCGCCCCGTCAAGCTCATCTCATCCAGCCCGTCCTCTCCCGAGAATATCAGCGCATGCTCACAATCCAGATGCTTGAGCACTTCGGCCAGGACTTCGGTCAGATCGGTTGAATAAACACCGATAGTCTGGCGACGCGCTCCAGCCGGATTCGCTAACGGTCCCAACAGATTGAAGAGAGTTCGAATACCCAGTTCTCTTCGCACCTTGCCTACAATTCTCATGGCCGGGTGAAACATAGGGGCGAAAAGAAACGTGATTCCACAAACAGCCAGGCATTCCTCCAAAACCTTCTTTGGAGCGTCAATTCTAACTCCCAGGTGGTTCAGGACATCAGCACTTCCGCAGCGGCCTGAAATAGCCCGGTTTCCATGCTTTGCGACGGGTATTCCGGCCCCAGCGATGACAAAGGCCGCAGTCGTCGAGATATTGAAGGTTCCAGAACCATCCCCCCCCGTGCCGGCAGTATCGACCAGCCGTTTTTGCTGGTGTTCCAGCTTAACGGCATACCGCCGCATTCCCTTGGCAAAACCTGCAATTTCGCTGATAGCTTCACCCTTCCCTGCCAGGGCGACCAGCAAGGAGCTAATCTGAACTTCACTTAGCTGCTCTTCAAAGATGGCCTGCAGCAAGTCTTCAGCTTCATCCATCTCCAGATCAATCTTATTCTGGAGTTTCTTCAAAGACTCTATATATAGAGACTGGGGGTTCATTTCCTACAGCTTCAAGAAATTTTCCAGCAATTTTTTCCCATGGCTGGTCAAGATGGACTCGGGATGAAACTGTACTCCCTCGACAGGAAACTCACGATGACGCAAGCCCATGATCAAACCATCTGTCGAAGTTGCCGAAACTTCAAGGCATTTTGGCAGGCTCTTTCGCTCAACAATCAACGAATGATAACGCGTGGCGGAAAAGCGATAAGGGAGACCCTCAAAAATAGTCCGATTGTCATGACAAATCTCGCTAGTCTTGCCATGCATCAGATACGGCGCAGAAATGACTTTACCTCCAAATGCCTGTCCAATCGCTTGGTGGCCGAGGCAAACTCCCAAGATAGGTTTTCGGCCTTCAAAGGCTTTCAAAAGCTTTAGAGAAATTCCAGCCTGATCTGGCGTCCCGGGGCCTGGAGAAATGACAATGCGGTCCGGGTTCAATTCTTCAATGCCGGCGATGTCAATCTTGTCATTACGACGGACTTCCAACTCCTGCCCCAACTCACCCAGATACTGCACCAGGTTATACGTGAAGGAATCGTAGTTATCAATCACCAGAATCATAACTACCTCGTGACAATCATCAGATGTCAATGCCTCAGACAGAACGCCACTGAAAGCTGACCCCCTGCTTTCAAAACCCTCGTTCAGCCATTTCCACGGCTTTAACCAGCGCCCTTGATTTGTTTATGGTTTCCAGAAACTCTTTCTCAGGAACGGAGTCAGCCACAATGCCACCCCCGGCCTGGATATACGCCTTTCCGCCCTTCACCACCAAAGTGCGTATGGCAATGCAAGAATCCAGGTTCCCGGAAAAATCGAGGTACAGAATGGCACCCGCGTATACAGCACGCTTTGTGGGCTCCAACTCATCAATGATCTCCATGGCCCGAACCTTTGGCGCTCCTGTGACCGTGCCCGCGGGGAAACAGGCCATGAGAGCATCGAACCGATCCAGGTTCTTGCGGAGCCGGCCGCGAAGGCTGGAGACCAGGTGCATAACGTGAGAATACTTTTCAATAAACATCAAGTCTAACACTTCCACGCTTCCGAATTCACAAACTTTGCCCAAATCGTTGCGGCCTAAATCTACCAGCATGATGTGTTCTGCTTTTTCCTTTTCGTCCGCTTTGAGTTCTTCTGCCAGCAACGCATCTTCATCCTCACTGGAACCACGAGGACGTGTTCCGGCAATGGGCCGGTAATAAGCGTTCCCATCCACAATCTTCACCAACATTTCGGGCGAAGATCCAATCACCGAACAATCCTTCAACTTCAAATAGAACATATAAGGTGAAGGGTTCACCATCCGCAGAGCGCGATAGATGTTGAAAGGAGCACTTGTAATCGAGGCCGCAAAACGCTGGGAAAGAACCACCTGGAAAATGTCACCTGCCTTGATGTATTCCTTCGCCTTATCCACGGCCTTCAGGTAGTCTGCTTTCGAAATATTGGATTCAATCCTTTCTGTTTCGGTTTGCGACTGGCCGAAGGATGGAACTTGTGTTGGTCGATTCAGCATTGCCTCTAGTGCTTCTATTTCACCAACGGCTTTTTGGTATTTTGTCTCCAGCTGAGTCCCGCCCTCCTCGATAAAAGCATTGGCAATAATTAGAATTTGCTGCTTGGCATGATCAAATGCCAGTACGTTCGAGAAGAACATCATCACAGCGTCATCCAACTCCAAATCATCCATTCCTTTTTGGGGGATTGACTCAACCCAACGGATAGTATCGTAGGCCAGGAAGCCAACCGCTCCACCGACAAAAGGAGGAAGCCCAGGAAGTGTGACAGGCTTGTACCGTTCGGTAATTTTTCTCACGACGTCGAGCAATTGTCCTTTGCGCTTGATGGTTTCGCCTCCACGAATAATCTCGACGACGTCCCCTCTACAACTTAGGATCAAATAGGGATTGCATCCCAAAAAGGAATAGCGGGCGATTTTTTCGCCGCCTTCAACGCTTTCCAATAGAAAAGCATGCTGCATCTCGGATTCAATCTTGAGATAAGCCAGGACTGGGGTCAGCAGGTCAGCCGAGACAGGCTTAAAAACGGGAACAATGTTGCCCTGCCTGCTGAGTTCGGCAAACTTGTCATAGGTCGGTGTGATCATCATAAGTTTCGGCGGAGACAAAAAGGCCCGGGGTCAAGACTTAGATTCTCCTGCACTTGGTCTTTTTTTCTGCGCCCTCTTCTCTAGTTCTGACAGAACGTCATCCAACTCTAACCCCTCATTAACAAGAAGAACGATCAGATGGTAGAGCAGGTCCGCAGATTCCATTGTCAATTCGACTTTGGATTTGTTCTTGGCTGCAATAATGGTTTCGGCAGTTTCTTCTCCAATCTTTTTAAGAATCTTATCAAGCCCCTTGGAAAACAAATAAGTTGTGTAAGACCCCTCCGGCATCTCGGCCTTCCGGCTTTTGATCAGGCTCACAAGCCGCCGCATCGTACGAGAGAAGTCTTTATCTGTCTCAATTGATTTAGACGAGGCGGTCCCTCTCTGAGGTGAAAAAAACTCGCTAAAAAAGCAACTCTCTTGGCCTGTATGACAGGCCGGACCTTGTGGCTCAACCCAGAACAGCAAGGCATCTCCGTCACAATCCACCTCGACACGCGATATCTTCTGAGTATTTCCTGACGTTTCACCCTTATGCCAGATCTCCTGCCGACTCCGACTCCAGAAATAGGTCTGCAACTGACTTAGAGAAAGCTCAACGGTCTCTCGATTCATGTATGCCAGAGTGAGCACTCGCCCGCTGGATTCGTCCTGAACAATGGCCGGGATTAAACCCTGTTCGTCAAACTTAAGCTTTGCAATGATGGCCTGAAAATGACCTTGATCCATATGAATCTCTGCACGAACCCGGAGCGATGGCTCCTTCTTTTACCTCACCAACACACCCTTCTCACGCAAATATCTTTTTGCCTGCTGCACCGTATAAGTTCCAAAATGAAAGATAGACGCAGCCAGCGCTGCACTGGCGCCGCCTTCAGTGAGTCCCTGATAAATGTGTTCCAGGCTGCCAACTCCGCCTGAGGCAATGACCGGAATTTGAATTCTAGAAGTCATGGCTTTCAATAGTTCCAGATCATAACCATCCTGAGTGCCATCCCGATCCATGCTCGTCAGAAGGATTTCGCCTGCACCCAGTCGTTCCGCTTGCACTGCCCATTCCAGGACATCCACTCCAGTAGGAGTGCGCCCCCCGTGAACAAAGACTTCCCAAAAGTTACCGCCGGTTCCAGGCCCTGCAGGACGCCGTTTTGCGTCGATGGCAACTACAATACACTGAGTCCCAAATTTCTCTGCACCCGTAGTGACTAATGCGGGGTTCTTGACTGCGGCTGTGTTGAGCGAGATCTTGTCGGCCCCAGCGCGCAAGATCTCCCGAATATCCGCAACGCTTCGAATGCCTCCACCGACCGTGAAAGGGATGAAGACCGTGTCGGCCACTCGACGAACCATGTCGACCACAATGTTGCGAGCATCGGAAGAAGCAGTAATATCCAGGAAAACGAGTTCATCCGCTCCTGCCTGATCGTATCGTTTGCCGCACTCAACCGGGTCTCCAGCATCGACCAATCCAACGAAATTAATCCCTTTCACGACGCGGCCACGATCCACGTCCAAACATGGAATAATACGCTTTGCCAGCATAAATTTTGATTTTAAAGAAAGGGTCCAGCAAAGACAATCACATTCAAGGCTCTGTCGTAAAGCGCCGGTTACGGGGGTGACCCAAGATCCATCTGGGTAACCACGTTGAGCGCTTTCTGCGAGGCGTGGGCATTCTGTTCCACCGTGAAAAACCACGGCTCGCTGCGCTCAGCGTGGCTACCACCCCC
>JBGOVH010000385.1:0-3965 GCA_041478005.1 Terriglobia bacterium
CCTTCGAGGCAGTGTCGCACTCTACTTTACCCGCTTTAGCCAACCTTTTGGCGAGAATGTCAGCCCATACTTTTCCCGGCTGCGATCAGCAACAAAACGTGAATCTCTCGACAAGAATTCTTCCACGGCTTCCATGGGGCCTTCCTTTCCTGGTCCTGGGCTGAAGTCGACATCTATGGGATGTCCAGTCAGGTGCGTATCTTGGACGACCAGGTAGCAGCCTGCACAAACATATTCTTTGTACAATTCGATCTCTCTTAGCACGTGCTCCTTGCTGTGATCGGAGTCGAGGATGACCATGACCTTCTCGCCTGGCTGGACAGCCGCTCTGATCTCTGATGCGACCTCAGAGCTTGTGGAAGAACCAATGAAATAGGTAATCCTCGGGTGCTTCGGCTTTCCAGGATGGTCTTCGATGTCCACTGTGAGAATACGGCCATTCTGCTCAAGATCGAAAACGCTCGCATAATAGAGGGATCCTCCACCCTCCAGGGTCCCCGTTTCAATGAGCACATCAGGCTTCGTTTCGTGGATAATCTCCTGGAGGACCCACATGTCGAGTGGTGTCTGCATCGTCCTGACGCCTAACCAGAACGTGTGGTGCATGGTACGATCCCACCAGCTGTTGTGGTACACGCGGTGGAAAGCGCTTGTAATATCCGCCTCGGAAAAGAATTCGAGGTTCAACTTTGGATGGCGAAGAGAATAGGTGATGGCCATCCTCATGAGGACTGCGCCGAAGAAAAAGCAGGCAATTCCCAGCGCGACGGCATCAAAGCGGCTCATCGTGGGCCGTGCCTTGCACGTGTCGGAATTCCTGGATTTGTTAGTCAAGGAACAACCCCCTTTTGAGTCCTAATGATCGAACGGAAACAGGGCAGGTCTTTCTCAAGGCAACACGGGAAGATTCCTCCTCGCACCGACTCGGGGCGCCTTCTTCCCAGTGCTGAGTTATCTCCTTCGTCCGATATATCGGTTCAATGGACCCACTGACTGCAGCCCTGCTCACATTTCCCTTTTCGCCGATTCCGCATCGACTGGGTTCGTCGCTTTTCCTGGGCATCGCTACATTCCTCCTCGCTTTTGGGCTGGCTCGTGAATCTTACTGGAAGCTGATGATGTTGCTTTCGTTTCCGTTCTTCTCGGCCATTAGCTGGTCTGCTTCGTCGGTTAACCTCTGCAGTTCACGATCTTGATTCAGCGATTCGACTTTCGCAATTCGGCATTCGTCATTCGTACTTCACAACCCGTTTCGAATCACCTTCTCCGTTGCCACGCAGAACTCGTCAATTTCTCCAACAGTAGTATAGACATTGGGAGTAACCCGGATTCCTTGGAACTCTTCATGCACAATGGCAACGACAATAATCCGGTGTTTTTCCCAAAGGT
The DNA here is from genome assembly GCA_041478005.1 of Terriglobia bacterium. GTDB lineage: Bacteria > Acidobacteriota > Terriglobia > Versatilivoradales > Versatilivoraceae > JBGOVH01. The sequence goes on from JBGOVH010000385.1 coordinate 1,390, forward strand.
AGGTTGTCAGTTTGTTGGGATCAATGCCATCGATTCCGACTAAGGCAAGACCGCAGGACTGCGCTGGATCAAAGGGAGTTAAGATGCGGACCCCTTTCTGACTTTGCAGACGTCTGGCCCAGCGATCCTTCAAGTAGCGCAAGCGAGCGGCCTTGCGCTCGTTGCCAATGCCCTCATGAAACGTTAGAGCCTCGGCAATAGCATTGTGATTGGCAGCCGGATGGGTTCCAATTTCTTCAAACTTGCGAATGTCGTTCCGCATCGATTCCGGCGCCGCCATTAAGGGCCATAGTTTGCCGATTTTTGATTTACGCACGTAGAGGAAGCCAGTGCCGTGCGGCGCCAGCAGCCATTTGTGAAGGCTGGTGCCGTAATAATCGCAGTCCAAATCCGAATGTTTAAATGGAAAGTGGGCAAAGGCGTGGGCGCCGTCCACAATCACTTCAATGCCGCGATCTCGCCCCATTTGGCAGATCCTTTTTACAGGATAGATCTGTCCAGTCAGATTGGTAATATGACAGAACATAATGACTCTGGTTTTGGGCGTTATGGCACGTTCGAATCGTTCGACGAGATCTTCTACTTTATCTGGGGGGGTTGGAACAGAGATCAGTTTCAATACAATCCCATCTCGTTTTTCTCGTTGCCTCCAGGCGGTCAGCATTCGCGGGTAATCCTGGTTGGTGGTTAGAATCTCGTCCCCCGGTTTCAAATCCAACCCCAGAATACAGGTTTCTAAGGACTCGCTGGCATTTCGCGTAATCGCCAACTCCTCCGGGTCACACCCATATGCAGCCGCCAGACGCTGGCGCACACTCTCGATTTTGGGCTCAAGGATGGCCCACATCGTGTAGGTTGGCGCCTGATTTGAAAACTCAAGGTAACGGCGCATGGCATCTTGAACGACTCGAGGACTGGGACTGACACCGCCATTATTGAGGTTGATCATTGTCCGATCCAGCACAAAGGCTTCCTGGATCTCGAACCAAAAATCCTCATCGGCGGCCAGTTGTTCAGGTGTGTGGTTAGAGACAGACCGTCCTGCGGCCAAAATTCGGTCAATGGCGTTTTCGTGCAGCACCGCCATAGCCCCGGTCCCAGCTGCCGCCATACTTCTGATAAAACTACGCCTCGTGGGCATTTAAAGCTCCCTCTATAATCGTCCTCGTAATCGGTCTTAAAAACGACAAGTAGAACGAGGGGAAAACACCTCAATTTTTATTAGTCGTGACCTCCTAACAATCTGAACAGCCGAGGACGACGACGAGTTTGAGGACGAGTAAGAAATCTTCGGAATGTCTGTCCCCGCCTGGTTTTGAGTATTCCTATTTCCCCCCCTCAATCTCTCCGTGCGGTTTGCCCATGGTAATTTCCTTGTAGACGGTTTCGACTTGTCCTGGCAAGAAGTCACCTACCCAATTCTTAACGGAGTCAGAAAGCTGGATTTTCGAACCGGTCAACTTGTCGCCCTCTTTGATCACCAAATCTTCCAATTTCTTTCCTGACTTCACCGCATCGCCAACAGTTTTCCGCAACTCAGTAAAAAACTTAATTTCCCCGTCCAGAACTTCCTTGCCGCCGGGGATGCCATGCCCAGGCAAAATCGTCGCGGCATTGAGTTTCCTGGCCTGCTCAATGACGTTGGGCCAATTGGCCGAATTTCCGTGCCCCATGTAGTTGTAGGGGCCATTCACTGCAGCATCTCCCGTGCAGAGAATCTTTTCCTTGGGGAGATAAACGAAACCGTCACCCCGAGTGTGGGCCCAGCCAAAGAAAAGAAACTCCACCTTTCGAGTCCCATCTTCAAGAACAAATTTCTTTTCTTTGAAAGTCTGCTTGGGAGGCTCAGCCGTAGACAAGTTCAAGGCTGCCACATCCTTCCGTTCTTTGGCTGTTTGCTGCCAGGCCTTGGGTTCATAGCGCTTCATTTCCTCGGCAACGCCGACGTAAGCCAGAGTGGTAGCGCCTAATTTCGTCCACACCGGATTTCCATAGGCGTGGTCGCCATGATGATGCGTGTCAAAGACATATTTAACCGGCTTCTGAGAAGTTTTCTTGATATCCGCAAGACAAGCTTCAGCTCCGCTTGGGAAATTGGCATCGACCACAATGAGGTAATCTTTCATCTCAATCCAGATATTGTTGCAATGCCCAAACTCCTTGATCTCACCTTCTCGAAACCACACTCCAGGGGCAATTTGCTTCACGTTGCCTGGTGTTGCTTCAACCCCTCGGCGAGAGCTTGTAAACCAGACAACACCCAGGATCATCAGAAAGCCCGTCACCATGATCATCTGCAATCGCTTCATTGTCTTCCTCCAAATTGAACTAGGATTTTCTTATTTTCTCGTGCTCTTACTCGGACTCCTGCTCGTCCTCAATTCAACGGTTCAGGCGGAGCACGAGCAAGATTTCATGCTTCACCCAACCAACTCCAGCCACAAAGCCCGATAGTAGTGCATCAAGCGCACTGGATCAGAGGACTCTGGAATCTCCGCCAGAGTATAGCGGTTATAACCGGTTTGCTTCATCAAACTAAACAGCTCCTTCCAGGGATACTCTCGATTCCAGAGTTC
>JBGOVH010000080.1:0-8488 GCA_041478005.1 Terriglobia bacterium
ACAAACGCAACCAGCGCGTTTGTCGTGGCTACCAAAGATTCCCCCTGTAACTTAGTAATGCAGACCTGCTTCTTGGCATGGCTGCCTTGAGAAGGCTGACCCGGCTTATCGTGGCGGAATCAAGCAAACTCTGCGCTAATAATTCTGTGTTCATGAGTGAAAAGATAATCGTGCTCGTGCTCGTCCTCGATCTCGTCGTCGTCCTCGGTTTTTTTAACTGACGAGACCGAGATCGAGTACGAGGACGACGACGATTTTTCAAGAGAGGAATCGAATTGAATGCTGCAAAGGATCCCGTCTGCGGGATGAGTGTCAATCCAGAGACCGCTGTTCACAAGCACCTTCACAACGGGCAAATGTTTTACTTCTGCTGCAAACATTGCCTGGATAAGTTTGTGGACGAGCCTTCGAAATACTTGTCATCGGCTTCAGCTCCCCGCGCTGCTCCGTCAGTCCCTCCGCAACTAGTCCAGATCATGCCCCTGTCCAGAATTGAAGAATACAGCTGCCGCATGCATCCGGAGGTCCGTCAGCACCGACCCGGAGGATGTCCGAAGTGTGGAATGGCTCTTGAAGTTCTGTCGCCTCCACTAATTCCTGCCGCCAAGGCAGAATATGTTTGCCCGATGCATCCTGAGATCGTACAGACAGAGCCTGGCTCGTGTCCAATTTGCGGCATGGCGCTGGAGCCACGTGTGCCAACTGAAAGAGATGAACCCAATGTTGAACTCAAGGAAATGGTCCGCAGGTTCTGGATCAGCCTGGTATTGACTGTCCCTGTCCTCATGCTGGGCATGTCAGAGATGATTCCTGATCAGCCATTCATGCGCATATTGTCCAATCCTCAGCTTCGCTGGATTCAGTTCCTCCTTTCCACGCCTGTTGTGCTTTGGGGTGGGTGGCCCTTCTTCCACCGTGGTTGGGCATCGATTATCAATCGAAGTTTGAACATGTTTACCTTGATCGCGCTTGGCACTGGGACTGCTTACTTCTATAGCTTCGCCGCCACACTGTTCCCCAATATCTTCCCTGCATCTTTTCGCACCCATGGAGGGACGCCTGCTGTCTATTTCGAAGCCGCCGCTGTCATTACCACGCTGGTGCTGCTGGGTCAGGTGTTGGAACTCCGCGCCAGGAGCCAAACCGGCAGTGCCATCAAAGCTTTGCTGGGGCTTGCCCCCAAAACGGCTCGCCTGGTGCGGAGCGAGGGCGGCGAAGTGGACATTCCTCTAGATCAGGTTCATCCGGGTGACCGCATACGGGTGCGACCGGGGGAGAAGGTGCCCGTAGATGGTGTGGTACTTGAAGGGACAAGCTCAGTGGATGAATCCATGGTGACCGGGGAACCCATTCCCGCAGAAAAGGCTCCTGGCGCCAAGGTCACGGGCGCCACTTTGAATGCCACGGGCAGCTTTCTAATGCGTGCCGAACGGGTGGGCAGTGAAACGCTGCTAGCCCAGATCGTGCGCATGGTAAGCGAAGCCCAGCGCAGCCGGGCGCCCATTCAGAGACTGGCAGATGTAGTCTCCTCTTATTTTGTTCCCGGAGTCGTTCTGGCTTCGGTCGTCACTTTCATCATCTGGGCTGTCACCGGACCAGAGCCGCGCATGGCTTACGCCTTACTCAACGCGGTAGCCGTTCTCATCATTGCCTGCCCCTGCGCTCTAGGTCTGGCCACGCCTATGTCCATCATGGTCGGGACGGGACGGGGCGCTACGGCCGGCGTTCTCATCAAGAACGCGGAGGCTCTCGAAATTCTGGAGAAGGTAGATACCCTGGTCATCGACAAGACCGGCACTCTCACTCGGGGAAGGCCTTCCCTTTCCGCAGTAGAGGCATTTCAAGGGCAGACCGAAACGGAGGTGTTACGCCTTGCCGCCAGCATCGAGCAAGGAAGTGAACATCCACTGGCCTCCGCCATTGTGTCTGCCGCACAGGCCCGGGGCCTGGAGCTGCTTCCCTCCCAGGACTTCCGTTCGCACACAGGCAAGGGAGTGGCGGGCAAAGTGGGTGGGCTTCATATCGTTCTTGGCAATCTCAAGTTTTTGGAGGATTTGTCAATGGATGCCATCCCATTCTTGAAACGCGCCGAGGCGCTGAGGCAGGACGGACAGACGGTTGTCTTCCTTGCAATCGATGGCCGGCCTGCAGGACTGCTGGCAGTGGCAGATTCCATTAAAGAGTCCACCCCGGAGGCTATTTCGTTGCTGCACCGCGAGGGAATCCGAATCGTCATGCTCACCGGCGACAGCCGCACCACAGCCACGGCAGTGGCCCGAAAGCTTCAGATTGATGAAGTCGAAGCCGAAGTTCTCCCCGGGCAAAAAGGTGAAGTGATCAAGCGTCTGCAAGCCGAGGGGCGGGTGGTGGCGATGGCCGGCGATGGCATCAATGACGCCCCGGCACTCGCTCAAGCTCATGTGGGAATCGCCATGGGCACTGGCACAGATGTGGCTATGGAAAGCGCAGGCATCACGCTGGTCAAAGGAGACCTCCGTGGCATTGCTCGAGCCCGCAGACTGAGCCGCGCGACGATGCGTAATATCCGTCAAAACCTCTTCTTTGCTTTCCTCTATAATGCCCTCGGAATCCCTTTGGCTGCCGGGGCTCTCTATCCCGTGTTTGGTTTGCTCCTCAGTCCCATGGTTGCCAGTGCTGCTATGACCTTCAGTTCCGTCTCGGTAATCTCTAACGCCCTCCGTCTGCGCAAGGTAGAGTTGTAGTTCCGCGAGGGACAGGCATTCCTGCCTGTCCATTGGCCGCCAGGCCAACCAGACGCCGTGCCGAGGCACGGCTCCGACAGACAGGAATGCCTGCCGCCACCGCATCAAAGTCTATGACTTACTATGAGAGAAAACTTCCCCACTGGCAACCTGAGGGATTCGCCTTGTTTGTTACTTGGCGGCTGCATGGCTCACTTCCCTCAAGAATTCTTAAAGATCTGAAGTACGAAAAAGCCGGCAAGAGATTCGTCGATGCTGACCTGATCCTAGACACGACAAACTCTGGCCCTCTCTGGCTACAAGACAGGCAGATCGCTCGGCTCGTTGTTGACGCAATCTTATTTGGCGAGAGTGACCTTCGGCTCTATCAAAGGATAGCCTATGTTGTTATGGCCAACCGTGTCCATATACTCGTGATCCCACACACATCACTGGCAAGAATCACGCGGGCAATCAAGGGATACACATCTCGAGAGGCAAAGCAAGTTCTGGGAAGAACCGGTAAGCCATTTTGGCAAGACGAATCTATTGATCGCTGGGTCCGCAACGAAGAAGAATTGAGACGAATCCAGCGCTACATTGAATACAACCCCGTTAGAGCAGGCATGGTGAAACGGATTGAAGACTGGCCCTGGTCAGGCGCGCACGGCAGGGTAAGTCGTAACGAGAAAACAGTAGGGACAGGCATTCTTGCCTGTCCATTGTCCCCCCAGGCCAACCAGAGGCCGTGCCGATGCGCGGCTCCGACAGGCAGGAATGCCTGTCGCCACTTCACAGTCGCATCCTTGAATTCCAGAAACTTTCTCTTGACAGATTGAAACATCTGTTTCAATCTGTTGTTTATAATTATTGTTTGAAACGCTTGTACCTCCTGCACCCACCATGAACATTTCCCCCAGCCGCCATCCTGAAATCCGCCAAAGGCTGCTTCAATCTGCCGCCGAAGTCTTTACGGAGAAAGGTTTCCAGGCTGCCACCGTGCGCGAGATTTGCCAGCGGGCCAATGCCAACGTGGCTGCCATCAACTATCACTTTCGGGATAAAGAAAGACTGTACACAGAGGTTCTCAAGATGCTGCATGCCGAAATCATGCAACACAGCCGGGTGGCGATGCTTGAAGCAAAAGGGTTGCCTGCCGAGCAGCGGTTCCGTCTTTTCGTGCGTTCTTATCTGAAGGGATTGTTGGGTGAAGGCCGTCATTCCTGGCACGGGAAACTGATTGTTCGGGAAATGGCCCAGCCTACAGCGTCTCTGAGCACATTGGTTGAGACCTCGATCCGGCCTTATTTTGAACGCACGGCATCGCTCATTGCTGAACTGATGGGGCGTCGGAAGGTGGATGAGCAGATGCAACTCTGTGTTTTCAGCGTCATTTCCCAGTGCATCTACTACCGCGTCTGCCAGCCTGTAATCACCCGCTTAAAGCCTAGTCTACAAATGAATCCCGAAACAATCGACGAAATATCGGATCACATCATCGAGTTTTCCCTGGCTGCCATTCGGGATTTAGCGACAAGGAAGACAAAGAGGAAGGTAAAGCGATGAGGTCTTCTTCCATTGCCTTCTGCGATATTGCTGCAACGGGCACGGTTATTAAAAGGCCAGGGGTCGGGGCCTGAGGATTCTTGAGGCAAGCATGACTGGGTTATCCATTTCAGGCTAAGGAAAGCATCATTAAGGAGTCCCATGAACCCAATTGCCAAACTCATTTGCATTTTCATCTTAATTCCAGCGGTTTGTCACGGACAGACAGGGAAGCCGATGCAACCTCCACCGGAGAGTCAGGGGCTACGACTGAGTCTAAAAAAGGCCGTGGAAATCGCGCTGGCCCCTGAAGGAAACACGCGAGTTCAATTAGCCCTGGAGAGCGTGAATGTAGCCAAGTCGCGGTCTGCCCAAAGCTTAGCTTCACTGCTGCCCGATCTTGAAGCTTCCGTCGGACAGCAGAACCAGACCCGCAACCTGGCTGCGCTGGGGATTCGCTTTAGTTCCCCCTTCCCGGGCTTCCAGTTTCCCACATTCGTAGGTCCATTCAACACGTTCGATGCGCGCGCCACCTTGAGCCAAAGCATTTTCGACTTCAGTTCGATCCGGCGTTTCCAGGCCTCGCGTGCAGGTGTTCAGCAGGCCAAGGCAGAGAACGAAAATACCCGCGACCTAACTCGCGATCAGGTAGCCAGAGCCTATTTGGCCGCGCTACGGGCCGAGGCTCAGTGGGAGACGGCCAAATCCAATGTTACACTCGCAGAGGCCTTGTTAAGGCTGGCAGAAAACCAGAAATCGGCTGGTACGGGGACCGGAATTGAGGTGACGCGCGCCCGGGTACAGCTGGCCAACGAGAATCAGAGATTGCTGGTGGCCCAGAACGGACGAAATAAATCTCATCTGCAATTGTTGCGCGCCATCGGACTGAGGCTGGAAGTCAGGCTTGAACTCAGCGATCCGCTGACGTATTCACCGGTCGAAATCACCAGCGTGGAGCAAGCGGTGAAGACAGCAATGCAATCCCGTGCCGACTGGAAGGCGCAGGAAAAACGTGAACAAGGTCAGAAACTGAATTATAGCGCCACCAAAATGGAACGTTTGCCTTCCGTTGCCGGCCTGGCGGATTACGGTTCTATCGGTTCCAGTATCAACAATGCCATTCCGACACGCACCTATGGCTTTGCAGTTCGGTTTCCGGTATTTGACGGGGGCCGGAGAGATGCCCGCCGGGCCGAAAGCTTCTCGCAACTCCGGCAGGAAAATATCCGGACCCATGATTTGCGAGAGCAGATAGAGTTGGAAGTTCGCGTGGCTCTGGACAATTTGCAGTCGGCCGAAGATCAAGTCAAAGCGGCAGAAGAAGGATTGCGGCTTTCCGAGGAGGAACTGGCTCAGGCGCAGCGACGCTATCAGGCCGGGGTGAGTAACGGCCTTGAAGTAACCGACGGCCAGACACGGCTCGAGCGTGCCAGGGACAATCAAATTGCGGCGCTGTTCAATCACAGCCTGGCCAGGATCGAGCTGAGTACGGCGACGGGAACGATTCGTAAGATGGTGGAGTAGATGGTAAAAGGAGCTTCACGATTATGAGAAGAACTTACATGCTTCAGTCAATCACCCTCCTTTTCGCAGCATTCGCTTCCATGTCCTGCACCAGGAGCGGTGCCAATGACAATATCCGGGTTTCCGGAAACATAGAACTTACCGAGGTCAAAGCCGCATTCAAGATTTCCGGGAAACTCATTGAATTGCACGTCGAGGAGGGCGCGAACGTTTCCAAGGGAATGGTGTTGGCTCGCCTCGACTCGGTACAAACACAGCGTCAGCGCAATCGCGATCAGGCAGGTCAGGCAGCCGCCGAAGCGCAACTGGAGCAGATGAAGACCGCCATTATCTATCAGAGGTCCACATTGGATGCTGAGCTGGATCTGCGCCGGGCCGAGCTCCAGCAAGCTGAAGCCAAGCTGCGAGAGCTTGAAGCTGGATCTCGCAGTCAGGAAATCCAGCAGGCTCGTGCTGTTGCCGAGGATGCGCGTTCGCAGCACGAGACCGCCAGCAAGGATTGGGAAAGGGCTCAGAAGCTTCATAAGAACGATGATATCTCCACGTCCCAATATGACCAGTTCCGGACGCGTTACCAAAGCGCGGTGGCGGCATTGAAGCGAGCCGAGGAACAACTAGCTTTAGTATTGGAAGGCCCGCGGAGGGAAGAAATCGATTATGCGCGGGCCCAGGTTGGCCGGGCTAAAGCCAGCATGAAACTTACCGAAGCCGGGAAAATTGAACTAAAAAGAAAAGAAGAGGAGCTGAAGACACGACAAGCCGAACTCGAGCGCGCCCGTGCTCAGGTTTCGATTGTCGACTCGCAACTGGAAGATGCCGTCGTGGCCTCTCCAATCTCCGGAGTCGTTTTGGTGAAAACAGCTGAAGTCGGCGAAGTGTTGGCGGCCGGAACCACTTTTGCCACTATCGGCGATATCGAGAACCCGTGGCTCAGAGCGTACATTCGGGAGCAAGATCTGGGCCGAGTGAAGCCCGGTACGAAGGTCAAAGTGACCACAGATGCTTCTCCGGGCAAGAATTTCTGGGGGCGTGTTTCTTTTATTTCCTCGGAAGCAGAGTTTACTCCAAAGCAGATTCAGACCACCGAGGAGCGAGTAAAGCTGGTCTACCGAATCAAGATCGAGGTGCCCAACCCTCAACACGAGTTGAAATCGAACATGCCGGCGGATGCTGAAATTCTCGTGGGGCAGAAGTAGAGGCAGTATTCCGCATCGATGAAAATGTGGACTCATCGACCCCCTTGTATTATCCCCGGCAAAGGGGGAAGGCTGATGTGTCCCCCCTCGCTAAGGGGCTTGAGAAGCCTCCTACAGGGGGTCTTTTTCTGGATTTACTCCTATTTTCATGCCGCTGCGCGACGCTACGACGGATGAAAATACTCGTCCCCCTTTGGACAAGGGGGGACTGCTGGGGGGTGGTGCTCGGGAACCTCCGCAAACCTCCCCCTCACCCCCTCCTTGTGCAAGGAGGGGGAACGTTTAGCTCAGGCTACAGCCTATTTTCACGAGAGTTGCTATGACTTCATCCGATCCTCCCATCATCCAGGCGATCAACCTGTCGCGCCGCTTTGGTGACCTGAAAGCTTTGGACCATCTGAACCTGGAAATCCCGAGGGGTGAGATTTTCGGGCTGGTGGGTCCCGATGGTGCAGGCAAGACCACCACACTGCGCTTGCTTTGCGGGTTGCTCGACCCCAGTGAAGGGCAGGCCCTCGTTGCCGGGCATGATGTAACCCAGAATGTCGACATCGTGAAAGATCAAATCGGCTACATGGCCCAGCGATTTGGGCTTTACGGCGATTTAACAGTGCAGGAAAACATGGAGTTCTACGGGGATCTTTTTGGCATCACCGGATCAGAGCGCGAAGAGCTGGCAACCCGCCTGCTTCGCATGACTCGCATGGAACCTTTCCGCAAGCGCCCTGCTGGCAAACTTTCTGGGGGCATGAAACAAAAGCTGGCTCTGATGTGCACGCTTCTCCACCACCCGCAGGTTCTGTTTCTCGACGAGCCCACCAATGGGGTAGATCCCGTGTCCCGGCGTGATTTCTGGGCCATTCTCTATCAACTGGTGAAAGAGGGGATGACGGTCCTGGTGACTACTGCATACTTGGACGAAGCAGAACGCTGCAATCGAGTTGGGCTGATGGATCGGGGTCAACTCATTCGCTGTGATTCCCCTGCTGCTCTCAAGAGTCTCTTTGAAGAAGACTGCTACCAACTCCAGTGCTCTGACAACAGAACCGCGCGCAGCCTCTTGCAAAGACTGCCGGCGTTTCCAGTATTGAGCCCTCTGGAGCAACTTTACACGTGTTCCTTTCCAGAGCAAAGACTTCTCCTGGCATATTGGGGGGCATGTTGGAGCAGAATGGGTTGGGTCCAGCTTCGTTTGAGTTGATTGCACCGTCGCTCGAAGACGTTTTTATTGCCCTAATGCGCAGGAGGGCGGAGGCGTCGTAGCACCGTTAGGATGCGTGAGCTGCTTTTTGGCGTAACGTCAACAGATTATTCATACGTAACGGCAGGTGGTGCGTTACGGCATCGGACTCCTATAACCCAGCCTACAATTTCAGGAGAGCCTTTCATGCCGCTGCGCGCGCCACGACGGAAGAAAATAATCGTCCCCCCTTAGACAAGGGAGGACTTCAGGGGGGTGGTGCTTGGAAGTTCGCAAACCTCCCCCTGACCCCCTGAAAGTGTGAAAAAATTAATGAGGGG
>JBGOVH010000220.1:0-5279 GCA_041478005.1 Terriglobia bacterium
TACGGATGAATCGTTCCCCTCCTGCTGCTCCCCACCCCGCCTCGCGGCGACGCAGTTGCAGTCGGTTACAGGCCGGAGAGCGTATGCCTGAAGAGGACTTCCACCTCTCCAATCAAACACGCTTTCAGGCGCACTAGGCCGCGTGCCCTCACGCGGCGTCCCCCAGCAATCTCGAATTCTTTCACACCTTCAGGGGTTGGGGGTGAGGGGCTTATTTCGCTCAGGCCCGGCATCTCTAGGAAATCAACCGGACAACTTGGCAATCAAGGAGAAGAGGGGGAGATACATGGAAATCACAATACCTCCAACAATTAAGCCCAGCACTAGAATCATGATTGGTTCGATCGCCGTCAAAAGATCGGCAACCGCTGCATCCACCTCATCTTCGAAAAAATCAGCGATCTTGGCCAGCATCGAATCGAGAGCGCCTGTTTGCTCTCCCACGCTGACCATTTGAGTCACCATGCTGGGGAAAACTCCGGACTCACGCAAGGGCTCTACGATGGTTTTACCTTCCTCAATGGAGGTGCGGGTTCGCATAATGGCTTCTTCGATAATGGCATTGCCCGCTGTCTTGGCCGTAATCTCGAGACCTTCAAGGATGGGGACGCCGCTCGAGATAAGAGTGGATAAGGTTCTGGCAAACCTCGAAACGGCAATTTTCTTCAAGACGCTTCCTAGAACCGGAACCTTCAGGAGAATGCCGTCAACCGTTCTACGGCCGCTTTCAGTTTTATAATATTTTTTGAAAGCATATCCCAATGCGATAAATCCCGGAATCATGAAAATAATGTAACGTCCAACAAAGTTGCTGGCCGCGATGACCATTCGCGTAGGCAACGGCAGAGCCGCATCCAAGCTGGCAAAGAGACTGACGAAAATCGGAACCACCTTCCAGAGGATCAAAATGACAACGCCCACTGCGATCGTGATAACCGCCACCGGATAGACCATGGCCGACTGAACGGCTCGTTTCAGCTTGACCGCTTTCTCGATGTAGGACGACAACCGCTGCAGGATGGTATCGAGGATGCCACCCGCTTCGCCGGCCGCAACCATGTTGGTATAGAGCTCATCAAAAACCCTGGGATGTTGCCGCATGGCGAATGCTAATGTTGAGCCGCCTTCCACATCCGTCCTGACAGCCTGCAAAACCTGCTGAAAAACCTTGTTCTCTTGCTGTTGGCTGATAGCTTCGAGGCACTGGACCAAAGGCAATCCGGCGTCAATCATGACGGAGAACTGGCGTGTAAAGATGGCCAGCTCTTTGGTCTTGACCCTGCCGCCCAGTTTAGGCAATGAGAATTCCTTGCCTTTTTCTTTAATCATGAGCGGACTGATCTGCTCGCGCCGAAGAGCCGCTACCAAGGCTTGCTTGGTGTCCGCTTCCTTTTCCCCGCGGACTTCCACTCCTGATCTGGATTTCCCTCGATACGCGTATACCGGCATGAATCACTCCTGATGAATGAATAACTCTGTACTATCTGTGGCTGCGTCCCGCAATCGGAGTAGGCATCCGACCCGGGGAAACCGGGCCTCGATTGATCATGTCCTGAAGCTCCTCAGCGTTGCTGGAACGCCCCAAAGCCATTTGCAATGTAATCTGCTTGCTGAAATAGAGACTAGCCAAAGACTGATTAAAGGTTTGCATTCCGAATTTTTCCTGCCCCGTCTGCATTGACGAGTAAATCTGATGAATCTTGTCCTCACGAATCAGATTGCGGATGGCAGCATTTGGAATCATGATCTCCATAGCCATGGCTCTGCCGGAACCAGAAGCTTTGGGTAACAATGACTGGCAAAGGATTCCTTCCAAAACCAGCGATAGTTGAGCTCGAATCTGGGATTGCTGGAAAGGCGGGAAAACGTCAATGATTCGATTGATGGTGGACGAAGCCGAATTGGTATGCAAAGTTCCAAAAGTGAGGTGGCCTGTTTCCGCAATGCGCAAAGCGGATTCAATGGTCTCGAGGTCACGCATTTCACCGATGAGAACCACGTCCGGATCCTGACGCAAGGCTGCCCGCAGAGCATTGGCAAACCCGTGGGTATCGGCATGAACTTCGCGTTGATTGACCAGGCAATTCTTGTGACTGTGCAAGTATTCGATTGGGTCTTCAATAGTAATGATATGCTCATGCCGATCCGAATTGATTTTGTCGAGCATGGCTGCCAGCGTGGTTGATTTTCCACTGCCGGTCGGCCCCGTAACCAAGATCAACCCTCGAGGTTTGTCGCAAAGTGTTTTCACGACGGCTGGCAGATTCAAAGCGTCGAACGACCTAACTTCGTACGGAATACTACGAAAGACCGCACCCACTGCCCCACGCTGATTGTAGATGTTTCCTCGAAAGCGGGAGAGGCCCTTGATGCCAAAGGAAAAATCTATCTCCAGCTGCTCTTCAAATCGATGTTTCTGCGCATCGGTCAAAACGCTGTAGGCCAATTGCTTGGTATCTGCTGCCGTCAACGACGGGTATTCAGCTAAAGACCTGAGGTGACCATCAACTCGGATCTGGGGATGGGAGTTCGTCGTGAGGTGTAAATCCGATCCGCCCATTTCGGTCAGTTTCTTTAACAGATCACTTAGCGATAGTGTTGACATTCATTCTTTCCTTTCGATCCAAATCCCATGTCCCTTCCTATTGATCTTTGCAAATTATCGTGACATCTCTTCAATCTGCTCCATCTGCGGCTGTCCCCCTCACCCCGCCTCCGGCACCCCTCTCCCCAGGGGAGAGGGGTTGGGAGGTGAGGGGGTTTTGTTACTCAATTATGCAGTTCTCGATAGGCAACCAAGAGGTTCCATCATCTCAAATAGAAGCAGGGGAGCTATGCTGCAAGGAATTAGGTTGAATCGCAAAACGGTCATCTGAACCTCAAGGTTACTTCACCGTCTCGCGCAGGACTTCCTCAAGAGTTGTGACTCCATCTCTCAGCTTCTGCATTCCGCTGCCACGAAGGGTAATCATTCCGTTCTCAATCGACTTCTTCTTCAATTCCAGCGAAGAGGCTCCTATCAGAATCAATTCTCGCAAGTCATCATTAACTTCCATCACTTCGTATAACCCCACCCTGCCTTTGTACCCGGTTCCATTGCACGTTGGACATCCTTTTCCGCGGTACGTGACCAGCTTTTTCGCCTCTGCAGGCGAAAAGCCAGCATCCACCAAGGTTTGCGGGGGTGTGCTGACTTCCTCTTTGCATTCCTTGCAAATACGACGGATCAATCTCTGGGCGCAAATCAGATGTACGGAAGTCGCGACCAAAAATGGCTCAATTCCCATGTTCATTAAGCGACTAATGGTTGAAGGCGCATCGTTGGTGTGTAATGTACTTAGAACTAAGTGCCCGGTCAACGCAGCTTTGATGGCGATTTCGGCCGTCTCAAAATCTCGAATTTCCCCGACCAGGATAATGTTTGGATCTTGGCGCAAGAAGGCACGGAGTGCCGCTGCAAAGTTTAGTCCGATCTGCTCCTTCATCTGAACCTGGTTGATGCCCGGCAGGTTAAACTCCACCGGATCCTCCGCCGTTATGATATTCGTGTCGACCTTATTCAATTGGACAATCGAAGAGTAAAGCGTGTTGGTCTTGCCACTGCCGGTTGGCCCGGTCACCAACACCATTCCGTATGGCTTCAGAATGGCCTGCTCAAATTTCTTTAACGATTCTTGTTCGAAGCCAAGTCGGGTCATGTCGAGCATCAGATTATCTTTGTCCAGCAACCGCAAGACCACTTTTTCCCCATAAAGTGTTGGAAGAACAGAAACACGAAAATCAAGATCCTTGATTTTCCCTTCATTCCTCATTTTGATCTTAATTCTTCCATCCTGTGGGAGGCGTTTCTCAGAGATGTCCAGCTTGGCCATGATCTTGATGCGAGAAGTAATCGCATCTTTTAACTTAAGGGGCGGATTCATGATGTTGCACAAAACACCATCAATACGGAAGCGGACGCGGAATTCCTTCTCATACGGCTCGATATGAATGTCGCTTGCGCCCCGCTTTAAAGAATTAGACATGATCAAATTGACCAGTTTGATAATTGGAGCTTCTTCGGCTGCCTGTTCCAATCCCTCCAAATCGATCGCTTCTTCCTCTGATGCCAGTTCGAGTGATGTGTCATCCCCTTCCAGCCTGCCATCGACGACCGCAATGTCTTCCATCACCCTCTTCAGCTCGATCGCATGAGTGGTGCCATAGTATTTGTCGATCGATTCCCGAATAGCTGTCTCCGAAGCCACCACTGGCTCAATGTTAAAGCCAGTCATGAACTTGATGTCATCCATGGCAAAAACATTGGTGGGATCGATCATTGCGATCGTAAGGGTCGAGCCAACGCGACTGAGCGGAAGGATTTGGTACTTCTGGGCGGTCTCCATGGGGATAAGCTTTACGACCGCGGCATCAACGTCAAAAAATGACAGGTTTATGGACGGAACTCCATATTGACGTGAAAGGATGGCCGTGATTTCGTCATCGGTAACAAAGCCTAGCTTGATTAGACAGTTTCCAAGCCGGCCTCCATTAACCCGCTGGTGTTCTAAGGCCTCTTTAAGTTGTTGTTGGCTAATCAGGTTTTCTCTGACGAGCAGATCCCCTATTTTTGAGGACATGTGTATCTCCAGCTAGAATTCTCGGCAAAATGAGAAATATCATTATTGAAATCTAAGATCGAGTGACAAAAATTGTAATAGGCGAAGATCCTATTCACCGATTACGATTTTGTCAAGACGCGGATTTATTTCCATTGTGATGTGTAGCAAGCAAGCTGCTGGTTCGATTGATCGAATGTGATCCGGAAAGCGGCAGCCAGCAGTTGCACTTCAAATGTCCAGACTCCAAATCCCCCTGAAGGTGTGAAAAAATTCGAGATTGCGTGGGGACGCCGCGTGAGGTTGTGGCTTTGAGAAAGCCACAACGGCCTACAATGATTTTTAAGGTCTTGCGGATGCTTTTCCCCTGACCCGGCATTGCGAGGAACCGTAAAAACTGTAAAGCGTTGGTGTAGCGTTTGTTCTCAGAACGGACCTGCAGCTCTGAGAGCGGCCTCTACAATTTTTTCACACCTTCCCTTGGAAAAGGGGGGAAGGGCTGAATGGGCCGAACAATTTTTTCACGCCTTCTGAGGTATTACACACCACAGAAATTAAGCAATGATTTCAGAAGCTTAATTCTATAAAATGGGGTTATTGCATCTAAAAGACCTCGGGGCCAGGCCCGTGCCCACCGTTATATGAAAACCGACCCACCCAAAAGACAGAAGGCCATAATCA
>JBGOVH010000496.1:0-3217 GCA_041478005.1 Terriglobia bacterium
CATGTAGTCAATTTGTTGCTGAGTCACTTGTCGCAGGATGGGTGTTTCGATTACGGCCGGTGTGATGGAGTTGACGTAGATCCCCTGGTTACAGACCTCTTTGGCTAATGCTTTTGTTAGACAGATAACCCCTGCTTTGGTGGCAGAGTAAGGAGTCAGGTTGGGGTTGCCTTCTTTACCGGCGATGGAAGCTACATTGACAATCCGTCCATAGCGGTTCTTCAACATGACAGGCAACACCGCTTTGCAGCAGAAGAATACGCCCTTCAGGTTAATATCATTCACGAGGTCCCACTCTTCTTCAGTCACTTCGACGAGAGGCTTGTTGGGGCCGGCAATGCCGGCATTATTCACCAGGATATCGATGGTACCCAAGCGATCCACCACCTGATTTGCCATCGCCTGGGTTTCGGAGAACTTTGTGATATCCACTCCGACAACCAAACTTCGCCCACCCGCTGGGTCTAGTTTCTTTGCAGTTTTCAGTGCCTCGGCACTATCCATGTCCGCAAGAACTACTTTGGCCTGAGCCTTTAGGAATCGTTCTGCAATGGCTGCGCCAATACCCCTGGCAGCCCCTGTAATGACTGCGACTTTGTCCTTCAAAGAATAAAAGTTGAATTCAGACATAATGGTCCTGAGTTGGAAAATAAATGGTCTGCTGTCCAATGTTTATTGCATGAACAGCGGACTGCGGACAAAGGACGACTGACAATTTGATTACGTTTCAACTCTCTCCTGCTCACCATTCCACTTCACTTTGCGTTGCAGCTTAAGAGAGAGATTTCCAATGTGAGAAGCGCGCGCCGCTTCGTGGGCAATGCGAATGTTGGCATTTGGATTTTTTCGACTGCGGACGCAATCCAGAAAGTTCTTTAGATGGGTGAGTGTCCCGTCTCCCTGCGACCGAATCAAGATCTCCGGCTCAGGGCCATTCACGCCTTGAGTGTTTTTGCTCTCCTCGGAGTATACAGCCAAATGTTGCCGATCGACTTTGAGAGTGGCTTGTGATCCCCGTATTTCCAGGCCACCATCGTTGATGCTGCTGACCATCGTCCCCGTATAAACCACAGTGTAATTCCTGGGATATTCCAAAACACAATTTATGGTATCGGGACATTCCCATGGCGAAGCGTAAACATTTCCGCTGGTTAATGCGGTCCTGGGGGCAGGTGTTCCCATGTACCATTGGATCACGTCGATCCAATGGGTCATCAAGTCCGTTAGAGCGCCTCCACCAAAGTCCCAGAACCAACGCCATAGGTAGAACTTTTCCGGCGTCAAGGCCTGGTCTGGAGCAGAACCGAGCCATTGTTTCCAATTCAATTGATCTGCCTTTAAATCCTTTATGCGCTTTTGAGCCGCATAGTTTTGATACCAGAAAGCCTGGGCAAACGTGATTTGACCAAGCTTGCCCGAATCCACGATCTGCTTGCCCAAAATGTAATGCTCCCAACTTCTTTGTTGGGTGCCGGTTTGGACGACTTGTTTGGAAGCCTCAACCAAGCGTACCATTTCGGAGCCTTCTTCAATGGAATGAGAGATCGGCTTTTCAACGTAGACGTCTTTGCCGGCTTTAACAGCATCCAGCGTCATCTGCTTGTGCCAGTGGTCCGGGCTCCCGATCACAACCGCATCGATTTCCTTGTTGTCAGCAGCTGCCGGTAGTCATGATACTGGCGAGTTCCGCCGCCAGCGATTTCAGCCGCTTCCTGGATGCGAGGCTCATAAACGTCACAGACTGCCACCTGGTCGTTACCCGGCAATCTCTTAAGCATAGTCATGAGGTAGCGTGTCCGCCCACCCGTTCCAATGGCGCCGATGCGAATGCGGTCATTCGCTCCAAGAACTTTCTCTGTCGGCAAACCTGCCCGGAGAAACAGGCTGCTGCCCATTCCCATTGCCGAATTCTTTAGAAATTTGCGGCGATTCACGCGTGTCGTTGCGATCATGATCTTTCCACCTCTAGCAATTCCAGCAAACTTCGACGACTTAAGGAAATCTAAGACGAAATCATGGATGCGTGGCCATTGTACGGAAAACGCAGGCGCTGTCAAGCTTTGCATGCTCTTCGCGTAATGCCTCAGCTGCAGCGGCGGAATCTTTGGTAGCCACGACAGACGCGCTGGTTGCGTTTGTCGTGGACAGGCACCGGCCTAGGAAAGCCCACGATGAATGCAGAAAACGCCCAAACCCCCCTGATCCGACTTCTTATGCGGCCATAGCAATTTATCATCTGGACTTGCAGACGCATCAGGTTTCCAAGTTACCCGGGTCGGAAGGACTTTTCGCTCCGCGCCTCTCTCGGGACGGCCGCTACTTGGCCGCTAGCCTGCGCTACGGCCAACCAGATCAGAAGCTCGTGCTGTTTTGACTTCAAGAACCGGATGTGGAAGACTGCGCTTACCCCCCCTCAAGTCCCCCCCTTGGAAAAGGGGGGGCGATCTTCCCAGCTGACCCACGAAATTCTTACACCTTCAGCGGTGCAGGGGGATGTCCTGAACTGAAAGCGAGTATCGAGGAATAAGTATCGATCAAGGTCATGCTGCATTACGATCCCAAGCTGAAACAAGCTTTGTGCCAGGAGCTTCATTGACGTCGTCTTGCTCTACCGAATCGAATTCAGAACAGGCTTCAGAACTTTCCAGACATTCTCAGCCACGATTTGATGGCCTTCACTCGTAGGATGGATTCCGTCTGGAAAATTTAATTCAGCCTTTCCTCCGACTCCATCCAACAGAAAAGGGATGAGCTGAGCCTTGTGCTTGGCTGCCAGTTCCGGGAAAAGCGCCCGGAACCCGTTGAAGTATTCGTGTCCCCAGTTCGTAGGAATGAGCATTCCAGCGATGATTAGTTTTGCATCTGGATAGCGTGCCTGTGTCTTTGAAAGAATGTCATCCAGGTACTTTTTGGTCGCATCGAGAGGGATCCCTCGCAGCGCATCATTTCCGCCAAGAGCAAGGATGAGAACATCAATCTTGCGTTTTAGAAACCAGTCCAAACGGCGCAAACCTCCAGCCGAGGTCTCCCCACTTAACCCCGCATTCACGACCTCGAAATGCAAGCCTAGAGTATCAATTTTTTTCTGCAACAACGCCGGATAGGCCTCGGCTTTGTCGAGCCCGTATCCCGCTGTCAGGCTGTCACCGAGGCAGAGGATAACCTTGTGCGGGGAAGAATTGGCGGCGACTGGAGCAGTTACGTGAGAAGTTTCAGG
>JBGOVH010000433.1:0-3584 GCA_041478005.1 Terriglobia bacterium
TCATGAGTTAATTGTGGCTGGTGAACTCGAAATTGAGATTGTACGCTCGACCAGGCAATCCAACGGGAATGGTATATGAAACCGTAATAAAGATAACATCGCCTTCTCTCTGTATTTTTATGTTTTCCTTTTGCAGCGGGATTTCCAGTTCCCTTGCCTTTTTTAGGACCGCTTCCTGGATTTCGGCATTGGCGCCAGCCCCTCCAATTCTAGAGCCCAAGCCAGCTGTATGGTAAACGGCAATCTCCTTCAAGGCGTCCTTAAGTTGATAATGATTGACCAAGGGAGGCACGAATTTATAGCCAAGATAGCCCAAAGCTAAAACCATCAGCAAACCAAATAGACAACCCGCATTCCCTTTACCACGCCGACAAGCCCATCTACTCTCTGAGAATTTGGTTTTCAACTGATACCTCCATCGCGGAGAACTCTCATTACCTTGGAGACGAGTTCCGAATATTCGATATCCACTGACTTCTTAGAAGCACGGTCCACCCATTCTACTTTCCCTTCGACAAATTTCTTGCTGCCAAAATTAATCCGAAATGGGATTCCGATTAAGTCGGCATCTTTGAATTTGACTCCGGGGCGCTCATCCCGGTCATCCAATAATACATCAACTCCATTGGCCAATAGTTCCAGATAGATTTTTTCAGCAGCCTTGAGCAGTGCTGGCTCTTTGACATTCAGTACTGAAATCAGGCAATGGAAAGGAGCAATGGACAGTGGCCAGAAAATACCGTCCGGATCATGCCGTGTCTCTATGGCTGAAGCCATGATTCTCTCCAGGCCAATTCCGTAGCTTCCCATGACGATTGGAACGGGTTTCCCCCCGGAATTTAATACGCTGGCGCCAAGACTCTCAGAATATTTAGTCCCCAACTTGAAGATGTGACCCACTTCAAGGGCCTTCCTTACAACCAAAGGCCTGTCACATTGACAACAAGGCTCTCCGTTTTGAACCAAACGAAGGTCAAAATACTCTGCAGTGTAATCTCGTTCCGGCGTCACGCCTGAAAAATGAAAATGGTCCCGATTAGCTCCGCAGGTAAGATTCTTTCTTACTCTCAATGCGTGGTCGGAGAGGATACGAATCTTGGAAACACCCACTGGGCCGAGGGAACCGGCTCCCGCGCCGAATGCATTTTCAATTTCCTCTGGACGGGCGGGCCTCACTTCAGCACCAAGAATTGACTGTAATTTGATTTCATTCAACTGATGATCGCCTCTGACCAAAGCCAGCACAGGAATTCCCTGGGAAACATAAACCAGGGACTTTATTTGCTGAGAAGGCGGAATCTTGAGGAACCCCGAAATGTCCTCGATGGTTTTCTGATCGGGAGTTGAGACTAGTTGGGGCTTTTCAGGACCCAGGAGGTCCACCACATCTTCTAAACGAGAAGTAGCCTTTTGAAGATTGGCTGCATATCCACACTCGCAATAAGCAATTTGATCTTCTCCTGCATCCGTCACCACCATAAACTCGTGGGACTGACGGCCACCCATCATCCCACTGTCTGCCTCAACCACTTTGTATTTCAATCCACATCGATCATAAACACGGCAATAGGCGTCAAAATGTTTTTGATAGCTGACGTCCAGCCCTTCCCAATCCGTGTCAAAGGAATACGAGTCTTTCATTGTGAACTGGCGCACTCGCAGTAATCCCGACTTGGGGCGTGGCTCATCGCGAAATTTGGTTTGTATCTGATACCAAATCTGAGGCAGCTGTCGATAAGATCGAAGTTCGCTGCGCGCAATCGTCGTAAAAACTTCTTCGTGAGTCATTCCCAGGCACATGTCTCTATCAGACCGATCCTTAAGGCGAAACATATTTTGACCCATTCCATCCCAGCGACCGCTTTCCTGCCAAATCTCTGCTGGATGCAGCGCCGGAAGATAAAACTCCTGCGCGCCGATACGGTCTAATTCCTCTCGGATAATTTGGGCAATCTTGTTCATGACTCGCTGGGCCAAAGGCAAATAAGAATAAATGCCCGCGGACAACTGGCGGATGAAGCCACCTCTTAAGAGTAGTATGTGGCTGGCAACTTCTGCGTCTGCTGGCGATTCTCTGAGTGTCGGGATAAACATCTGACTCCAGCGCATGAATTCTCCTCAAAGCTGAGATGATCGCCTAAAGTAGAAGTAAATTGGCGGGATCGGCGGCAGACCCAGGCTCCTGGCCTATGTGTGCACGCTGGCCCTGTAAACTATTGCATCTTGCCCCTTGCGTCAAGTGAATTCTCGAAACACTTTTGCTTTGAAATCCAGTCCAGACGCGGGAATGCAGAGACTCTGTCTGTCACAAATCTATTGTATTCCGTCAGAATCTTGGATAGAATCCCCCTGATGGTGGCCGAAGTAATCCATGCTTTGCTCTGGACGTAGTGCTAAAAGTCTTCATTCTTCAACCCGGCAACTGCCAGTCTTCCAAAAGGAAATGAACAATGGCCATAACCGCAGAAACACCTCATTCGAGGAGTTTAGAAACTGACGACCCAGAAGTCTTTGAAGCTTTGGCTCATGAAACACACAGACAAGCCTCTGGACTTGAGCTGATTGCCTCAGAGAATTTTGTGAGTGAGGCGGTATTGGAAGCCATGGGAAGTGTATTCACCAACAAATATGCCGAAGGCTATCCAGGGCGGAGGTATTACGGCGGCTGTGAATTCGCAGACGTGGTAGAGACTTTAGCTATCCAACGAGCTAAGAAGTTGTTTTGTGCCGAGCATGTCAATGTACAACCCCATTCGGGTACCCAGGCGAATGTGGCTGTATATATGACCGTTCTTTCTCCAGGCGATACGTTGTTGGGCATGAACCTTTCTCATGGAGGACACTTAACCCATGGACATCCTCTCAATTTTTCGGGAAAGATGTATCGGGTCATCCCTTATGGAGTGCGGCGAGAGACGGAAACCATTGACTATGAGGAGATGGAAAAACTTGCTCACGAGCACAAGCCTAAGCTGATTGTCGTAGGGGCTAGTGCTTATCCACGCGTTATTGATTTTGAACGCATTGGCAGGATCGCCAGAAATGCGGGTTCGTTGCTTATGGCCGACATCGCTCATATTGCCGGGCTAGTGGCAGTAGGAGAGCATCCAAGTCCGGTTCCCCACTGTGATTTTGTGACCACCACGACTCACAAGACTCTGCGCGGCCCCCGAGGTGGGATGATCCTCTGCAAAGAATCTTTTGCCAAAGAACTGGACAAGATGGTGTTTCCAGGTACTCAAGGTGGCCCTTTGGTTCATATTATCGCCGCTAAAGCAGTCTGCTTCATGGAAGCATTAAGGCCTGAGTACAAGACTTATATCCGGCAGGTTGTTAAGAATGCGAGAGTGCTTTCCGAGATAATCAGTCTGCGAGGGTACCGAATAGTTTCGGGGGGGACAGATAATCACTTAATGTTGGTAGATGTGTTCTCCAAAGGAATCACGGGTAAGCAAGCTGAAAAAGCTTTGGAAAATGCAGGGATAACGGTCAACAAAAATACCATCCCTTACGATACCAACTCTCCAATGGTTACAAGTGGCATCCGCCTAGGAACGCCTGCATTAACGACCCGTAATATGAAA
>JBGOVH010000306.1:0-4486 GCA_041478005.1 Terriglobia bacterium
CGCATAGAGCAGATCTGCAAATTTCTTGAATTTCTCGCATTGCCGGCTCTCCTTCAGATCCGAATTCAAATTCTCAAACAATCGGTGTTTCTTCTTCAAAGTAGCCTTGATCTTAGGCAACTGAGAGTGACAATGATTGGCTAAATAAGTTCGCTGGTTGAACGAACGGAACAACTTCTCAAAAAGGGCATTCATGGATGGAAATAACTCGCATTCTGCATTTGATAAGGAGTCCAGGGGAAATGGTGAGACGACCCATTTGCCCGGCTGAACGGAGGGTCTTCCTGAGGAACCGGCAACAACTTCTTGCCTTTTCTCAGGCTCTAGAACTGGAAGGAAATAAATTCGAGGTGAATAAGGACCCTCTCGGACGCGCTGCAACAACGCCTGAAATCTTTCCCAAAGCGAATGGATATCGCACTGGCTCTCGAAATGGATTTCTCGAGCGAAAATCGGACTAATCCCCGAAATATTTGAACAAAAAGTCAAAACCTTGGTCTTGGTGGTCCCCGGCGCAGAAGTTGTTTGATCCGCAGCCTGGATTTTAGAATCACGTTTCATCACAAGCGCGAATTCGTCCTCGGTTATTTGGTCAGCCTTATAGGCGGCTTTGACCTGAGGGGGAAAATATCTTCCAGGAAGGACCTTACCGTTGTTCTTTGTCACCACAAGAGAGGCTATAACCTCGCTTTGGACATTCAGCAAAAGCAGATTTGCTCTATTAGGAATGAGTTCCAGAGTCAAAGCAAACCTCTCGGCCTTTTCAGAAAGTCTGTAGTTTTCAATTTCGAGAAAGATTACACGGTCAGAAAGTTCCTTTTTCAGCCTCATGATCTTTCCACCTAAGAGATACTTTCGCAAGACTAACAGAGCATCCGAGGAAACGCCCGCAGAAGGAAGATCCTCAATCGACAAAAACAAACCGGGCAATGAGGGCTGCAAGGACAAGACGAGGTATTCTGTGACCTGTGAGCGGAGCACAAAAACAAACGTCCGCTCACTAATCTGCCTGATTTTTTGAATTGATCTTTCGAGTATCCGAGGCTTGAGCTCTTGAAAGAGAACTTCCAGGCTGAGATTGTCCATGAATTAGAACGCCCCCGCACGTTTCAACATCTGATAAAGCAAAGAGATCGGAAAGCCGACAACGTTGAAATAGCAGCCGTCTATTCTTTCGATGAAGCGTGCTGCTAGACCTTGAATGGCATAAGCTCCGGCCTTGTCCAAGGGCTCACCTGTTTGCACGTAGGCATCGATTTCCTCTTCTGACAAGGAGCTGAATGTTACATCCGTACTGGAAAACCTCACATCAGGGACGGACTCTTTGAGAACACAGACTCCTGTAATCACCTGGTGAGTTCGGCCGCTCAACTTATTGAGCATTGAGCGAGCCTCTGCTAGTGAACCTGGTTTTCCCAGGACCTCTTTCCCGCAGAGCACGACCGTGTCTGCGCTGATAATGATTGCTTCTGGACGAATTCTTTGGATCAATTCCGCCTTTTCAAAGGCAAGACGCTGGACAAGTTCCTGGGGAGATTCTCCGGCCTTCGTAACCTCTTTCACGTGGCTCGGGATTACTTCAAAACGGCTGCCTAGCAACTTTATTAATTCCCATCGTCGCGGAGATCCAGAAGCCAGCACCCACTGGGCATTTTTCAGAGTCATCTATTCAATCCATCGGCATGCAAACACACCTCAGGGAATTATCACCTGTATTTCGCGCATTTTCTCCTGCAAAATACCAATAATGAGGTTGGTCTGCGGTTAGCACTTGGGCCGCCAGACTTAGTGCCCGTTTCATCAACACAGTCACGTATTCTTGCCGTTTGAACGTGCGCAGGAGCGCCCGCTCCACCCGCCCGCTGGCTCCTTCGAAGCTGCGAATACTGTGTTTATGAAATGGAGCACTTAGAGTCAATAGTCGGGATTTAGAAATCTAGAGGTTCTCTTCTTTCCAAACCTGTTTACAAACTTTAGAACGGTATGATAAAAGAACTTGCCTGCAGTAAGCGAGAGACGTCAAATTGATGAACAGCATCCAAACATTACGAATCGGAAAATTTAGAATCTTGCTCCTCCTGATCACATTGGGCCTGTTGCTTCATACTAACCCAATTGTCCCCTTCGCGCAGGATCCCGCAGGGGCTTCTCCGGACGCAGACAATCCCAACTTTGATTTCAGTGTTTACTTCACGGGTAACGTTCGAGGCAATATCGAACCCTGTGGCTGACCGCGCAATCCAGCGGGCGGTCTGGCTCGCCGTGCAGAAATCCTCAGAGAGAATCATGACAAGTTCCCCCAAAAGAGGGCTCTGCAAGTCGAGATCGGCAACTATCTGCAAGGGCTTGGGATGGACCGAGCAGTTAAGAACAAATGGTTGTGGCAGGGTATGAATCAGTTGGGGATCGGTGTTTATAACGTCGCAGAAGATGACGTTGCTGAGCTATTAGCTCAAGGCATTGACATTAGCAACTCAGACCAGTTCATCTCAGCCAATCTACTCTCCGTTAAGACCGGAAAGCCTCTACTCAAACCCTTCGTCGTGAAGTCTATGAGTCTTCAGGGTACTGAGAAGAAGTTTCGTCTGGGATTCCTGGGACTCTCGGGACGCGATAGTTATTTCAATACAGATGCGGCCGGATATATCTGGGAGAGCCCACTGGTCAGTGCGAAGAGGTGGTTGCCGGAATTGAAGAAAGAGTGTGATTTTCTCATTGTATTGGCCTGCATGCCTGCGAAAGACGCAGTCCAGTTGGCAGTTGACAACAGCAACATTGACCTCATCCTGAATGGTTTCAAGTTTCAGTTCAGCGCTCCCGCGGCTCGAATCAATCAATCTACTTTAGTCTACGCAGAAGACGAGGGCAGAATTCTGGGTGAATTACGGTTCGTAATAGTCAAAGGGGAGAGGGTCAATGTCAAGCCCTTCAACCATATTTTGACTCGCAATGTAAATGATGATCCAGAGATGGCGGTTTTTATGGTTAAAGCCAAAGCAGAAATCTCCTCCGTGCAAAGAACGTTGGCTGGAAACAACGGATCCGATATTTCGCTTGGGCAGCAGTCTGCCTCATCTTATATGACTTCCCAGAATTGTGGCGCTTGTCATGCCTCCGCCTTTGAAACGTGGCAAAAGTCCCGCCATGCCCGTGCCATCGAGATCCTGAAAAAGGAGAAAAAAGAGTTTGATACGTCCTGTGTCGTTTGCCATGTGACAGGAGCAGGCAAAGCCGGAGGCTTTGTCGACTTGTATAAGACCTCACATCTGGCTAATGTCCAATGTGAGGCTTGTCACGGCCAGGGAAGAGAACATGGTCTAAAACCGTCCGAGGCAAAAATGACCAAGTTGTCCGCCTCTAATTGCATCACCTGCCACACAAAATCAAACAGCCCTGAGTTTGAGTTTGCCTCCTATTGGGAAAAGATCAAGCATTAAGCACTCAACTTCCTATCCGTCTCGCTCTTCAGGTCACTGAAATCAACATGAACGAACTCTCGGAGCTCCTTCCAAAGTTGCTGCTGCAGCTTCCGTTCTCCAGTGAGATGGCTGAAAACGTTGTGTGTGCCGTTTGGGGAAGAGCTGTGGGCGAACCCATTGCCCTAAGGACAAAGCCATTTAAGTTACATAAGTCCACTCTGATCGTCTCCGTTCCCTCCCAGGCCTGGAAGAAAGAGCTGGGTGATTTGCAGGAGGAGATTCTCCAAAAGCTTTCCAAGACCTTGGGAAAGAGGGTGGTGTATGCGTTGGAATTTCGCGTCGATGAGACGCTCGAGTTAACCCCTCGGTCTCAGCCGTTGCCCATTGAGTCCAAAACCAGCATACGAGAGGAGTCCCCAGCTTTGGGAACCGTTGCGGATCCTGAGCTGAACAGGAGTTTGGCTGCTGCAGCCACAAGTTATTTTAACCGTCCTAAATAAAGGAGTGACATGAGAATCGGCGAAAAAGAAGTCGAGTACGTCGCAAAACTATCTAATCTTGCCATTACGGAAGAAGAGAAAACGCTCTTTATTGGGCAACTCAACTCTATTCTTGAGTACGTGGAACAGTTGAACGCCTTGAATACAGATCATGTTGAACCGACGGCACAGGTTGTGCCCACAAATGAGCTGAATTATTCCCTCAGGTCAGACACGCCTGCAGTTACTTTTACGCAGGAAGAATCTTTGGCCAATGGTCCGGCGACAGCTTCGGGGTACTTCAAAGTACCCAAAGTCATCGCTGAACGGTAGGAACGCAGAGGATTTCAGAAGACCTGCTTACGCCTCGGAGTGGGCCACGACAGATGAAAACTTAACGCCCTCCGATTTGTATTCTTTCATAACGTTTTTTTGAACCATCGGGCTATTTTCAGAGGAGACTCTCATGCCGCTGTGCGGCGCCACGACGGATGGAATTGACAGCGTGGAGGTCCCCCTCACCCCCTTCCCCTCATCCCCGCTGGGGCGAGGGGAGAGTAATCCTGTTTGTTTGCCGCCCTCTCCTAG
>JBGOVH010000200.1:0-5443 GCA_041478005.1 Terriglobia bacterium
ACACCCTTCTGTCCAACACTCCAACATTTTGTGATGCATCGTCTATACTGTTGAGGCTATAATGACGACCCGCGACTGAAAGATTTGCGGGCGCACTCCATTTCTAAAAATCAATATTAGAGAGCATAACACCATGAAAAGACTATCCATTGGTTCCTGGGCTTACTCCATTGGTCCGTATGCCCAAAATCCGGTTGACTGGGACACTGTCTGCAAGACTTTAAAAGAGTACAAATTCCAGGGGGTTGAGTTAGGAGGCTTTAAGCCACATCCGAATCCAAACGACCTGGCAGACAAAGAATCGCGCCAGGCGCTGGTTGAAAAAATGAAAAACAATGGCCTCGCATTTTCCGGGCTGGCTGCCAATCTTTGGGGAGAAAAACTGATCAATACAGACGACACCACGAAGTACTATCAAGAGTTCGTCAAGAACTGCGACTTTTGTGTGGATCTTGGCATCAAAACAATCCGGGTGGATACCGTCCAGCCGCCTACTATCTTGAACGAAGTGGATTACAAAACCGCCTTCAAGCGCGTGGTCTCTACTTGGAAGAAGTGTGCCAAAGCTGCCGCCGATCGGGGCCTGAATGTTTGCTGGGAATTCGAGCCGGGATTCGCCTTTAACAAGCCCTCGGATATTTTCCGGATCCTCGATGCTATTCCTGACAAGAACTTTGGAATTTTGTACGACACCTGTCACGCCCAGGCGGTGGGGGTAATTGGAGCACGCCAAAATGGCAAGAAGGAAACCCTGGCCGGCGGTCAGCTTGAGTTTATTCAGCGACTCAAAGGCCGGATCAATCATATCCATCTGATCGATTCGGATAACGCTTGTCACAAGGATGCCAACGGTAACGACGAGACTTCCACGCACGTTCCTTTTGGTGACGGAGTCTTGAATTTCGATAGCATTCTCCCCGCACTTGCCAAACTCAAGATGCCCCACGATTGGTGGACGATCGACTTATGCTTCTGGGCCGATGCCTGGCCCGTTACCAAGCGGTGCAAGACAGAGCTTGATAAGCTGAACAAGAAATATGGCGGCAAACCCGCAGCCAGGAAAGGAAAGAAATAGGCATCGTATGAAAAAACTGAACATTGGACTCGTTGGTTACGGCTTCATGGGACGTGCCCATTCAAACGCTTTCCGCAAGGTCAACCAGTTCTTTGATCTCCAGTATCAGCCTGTGCTCAAAGCAGCGTGTGCACGCAATAAAGAAAAGGTTGAGAGTTTTGCTTCCAAGTGGGGCTGGGAATCGGTCGAGACCGATTGGAGGAAGTTGATCAGGCGGAAGGATATCGACCTGATCGACATCGGCAGCCCTAACAACACACATTGCGAGATCGCCTTGGCAGCTGCCAAGGCAGGCAAGATAATTCTTTGCGAAAAGCCGCTGGCCATGAATGGCAAAGAAGGTCTGGTCATGACCAAGGCCATAGAAAAGGCCGGAGTGCCGAATATGGTTTGGTTCAACTATCGCCGCGTTCCTGCCATCGCCCTGGCCAAGCATCTTGTGGAGGAAGGCCGTCTCGGCAAGATCTTTCACTATCGCGCGAAGTATCTGCAGGATTGGACTATCTCTGCCGACCTTCCACAGGGTGGCGCCGCTCTGTGGCGTCTGGATGTGAAAGTGGCCGGAAGCGGAGTTACGGGTGACCTGCTTGCCCACTCTATTGACACGGCGATCTGGCTGAACGGCTCCGTCGACCGGGTGACGGCCATGACTGAAACCTTCATCAAAGAGCGGACCCACCAGTTAACTGGAAAAAAAGAAAAGGTCGGAATTGATGACGCATGTGCCTTCCTGGCTCGGTTCAGCAATGGTTCGCTGGCCACATTTGAGTCAACCCGTTACGCACGCGGGCGCAAGAATCAAAACACCTTTGAGATTAACGGGGAGCACGCCTCGATTGCCTTCGACCTGGAAGATCCGCATCGGTTGCAGTATTTCGACCATCGCGACGACTCCTCCTCGCGTGGCTGGCGTTCTATCCACGTATCGGATTTTGAACATCCTTACATGAATCACTGGTGGGTGCCTGGCACTACGATTGGATACGAGCACACGTTTGTCAATGCTCTGGCTGACTTTCTGGCAGGCTTGGGCACGAAACAGCCCGCCCGTCCTGACTTTCGTGATGCCCTTGAAACCCAGTACGTTTGCGACACGGTTTTGAAGTCGGCTCAAACGGGTCGGTGGGAAAAGGTGCCGAAGGCTCGGTAAGAGAAGTTCAAAACT
Organism: Terriglobia bacterium; assembly: GCA_041478005.1. Taxonomy (GTDB): domain Bacteria; phylum Acidobacteriota; class Terriglobia; order Versatilivoradales; family Versatilivoraceae; genus JBGOVH01. The sequence goes on from JBGOVH010000200.1 coordinate 2,241, forward strand.
CGTAGCGCAGAATTCGCCTTTTAACTCTGCGGCTTTGAGTGCTCCAATCCACAAGTCGCAGATCCAAGAGATGGGTGAGCTACAGTTGACGAACACCCATGAGGATGTCAAATCAGAAATGGACTCATTAGCAATTCAAAGAAGCTCTCCTTGACCTCTATATGGCGAGGAACAAGTGCTTTCCTCTCGAGTGTTCTTCTAAACTTCTGGGATCGCCAAGCCTTCCGCTCCAACCTTTGACATCTCGGCCTCCGGGTAATATCGAGCAATCAGGTCTGAAACGAGTTTTACCCTTCGAACTCGTTCTTTACTGAGGGCGATGGCTGTCGATTCGATGTGGGTGCCGCTGGGGTAAATATCGGGCGCGTTGCGCAAACCGAGTTTGACGTAAAGTGGAGAAAGCACGCGAATGAATTCAGGAGTTTCGAAATGCCGGATGAAGCCGCCAAATGGGTCTGGAGTCTCCACGTAAAAATCAAGCGGGATGGAGACTGCTTGACGAATGGATGCCAGCAAAGGCAACGGCAAGTCAGATGACACATTAAACGTGCCAGCTCCGAAATCTTCCAGGATTCTTACCGACACAGGATTGGTAGCTGTGAGCTGAACTGAAATCTTGATGACCAAATTCGCCGGAAGTTTTCCGGCCTTCTTCATTTCATTCACAAGCCAGAGTAAACCGAGGTCAGCTACCAAAACGCCGCGCACGCCCAAGTCACAGCCACGCTTGATGTCTTCGACAGCATAGACTACTTGATCCATCCCGCGTAATCCCAACCCGATGTTCTTTCCGGCCGGCGTGAGCGGCTGAGCGCCAATATCAAATGTGGCTCTGGGACCGACAAAGAGGCTGACTTCCATCTGTTGATCCCGGGCCATTCGCAGCATCTCTTTGATTTCATCGTCAGTGAGGAGCATGATTCCGCTTCCCTGGCTGACGCGATGAATGGTCAAGCGGTATCTTTGCGCTTCTTCAATGACCGCCTTGAGACATCTGGGCCCTTCCACACTGGGAATCTCAAACCGATATTGGGCCCCATCAGGAAAACGCTTGGACGAACTGGGCAGATCATAACCATCCCGGCCAGGCAGTCCCAGAGTTTTTACGAATTTTCGAGTTGTTTCCATTTGCATTATTCCTTCCCGTGTGAAATTTAGGAATGTCGAAGCTCGAAGTGCGAATGCCGAATCAAGAGGGTGATGCGGCATTCGGCATTCGAACCTCAACCTTCGACATCTTTCCTTCGCGTTCTTCGCGGTTAATTGCTAGTAGCTGGATTGGCAGCCGCCTTGATGCGGTCCAAAACGTGATCCTTAATCCACTTACCATCCCACCATTCGGTGGGATTGACAGGAATCCCATGCAGGAAGAAGCCGAAGTGCAAATGATCACCACCAGCCAAGCCAGTTGCGCCGCTGCGGCCAAGAACATCCTTTTTCCTGATTTGCTGTCCGGCTCGAACATTCATCGAACTCATGTGGCCGTAAAGTGAGAGCAGGCCGCAACCATGATCCACTAACACGGTATTGCCGTAGATTCCAAAATAATCCGCATAAACCACATTGCCGTCATTCGATGCTTCTATCGGGTATTGCTGGGTAACAGAAAGATCGAAGCCTACGTGATCCTGCCGATCGACTTCCTTGCCCTGGTAAAAATAGGTGCGGTGGTCAGCAAACATCGATTCAACCTGGGAATTACTCAATTGCAGGAAAGCTCCGTCCCACAGGAACTGAGGGGCCGATTTCCTGCAAAAGTCAGAAATTTGTTCGTGGTTCATGCGGCGCAGCTTGCTGTTGATCTCCAAAAAGGTCTTTACTAATTCCCCCTGATCTTTGATTTCGGGAGAGTGCGACATGACCTCTGGAACAACCTTTTGTAGAAAAGCATCGTCCAGCTGGATATCCCGGCTGCGAAACTTTTTTGGAAACAGCTTAGACCAAAACGTGGCCACTGCCTCGTTGCCAGCTTCATCACGCGCCACAATCTTTAAGGGACTGTCCGAAGGTAAATTGTAAGCAAAAGCAAACAGCGAAAAATAAATCCCCGAGTCGGCAAGTTTCGCGGGGTATCCAGGAAAGAAGTTGGGGCCCGCCTGGACGCCGGAGATCACGGCATCCGGTGATACCCGATACACCACACACTCCGAACCCCCTTGATTGATGTAGTGCTGACCCGAGAGGACCTCCAGCCGAGGTGGGTAAATGTCGAAAATAAAATCGCGCTGGAGGTGAGTTTGATTTCCGTGAAAGAAATTCCTCCAGGCATGATCAGAGGCGTCAACAATCAGACTGGCCGGACCGTCTTGTACTTTGTATTTCTGTGAAATCAGTTTTCCCAGGTCAATGGTCGATGATTTCTGCTTTCCCGTTCTCCAAAAAGTGAATGCCGAGGGCCCGGGGTATTGTTCTTCCTGTAAAGGAATCACCTGGTCCTTTTGTCTTAGGGTGACGGAGATTCGGCTCAGGCCATTACCACTGTCTTCGATAGAGAGCGAAAGGGCCGGATTTCTCCCTAAAGACTTGAACTCGCGGTCAAACTTCACCACAGGGCTTTGGCCTTCCCAGCGCTTGAGAGTGGCAATAAAGCCGAGGAAAATAAATAGTGCCAACAGGCTTAACAGAACTGTCAAGGCGCCGATGCCTTTGTCGTTTGTCGGTGCTTCCCGCATCAATCGCGTCCCCCTCCTCTTTGAGTTGTATTTTTGAAACTAGGAATTGGTTAAGCTCCCCCACCCCGCAAGAGGTTAGATATTGAAATTTCAACCTTATTATGAGTCTTTTGAAATGTCTAAGTTTTTTGTTGCATTCAAGCCCGCTGCAACTCAGGAAACTAACTTAAACGCGCAGCCCCGTCAAAGTTCTCTGCCCTCCCTGACGGTCGGGCTACTGAACGGGCTGAGGCCAGGTCAGTAGCCTGCGCGTCAGCAAGGGCCAAATCTCAGTTCAATCGCTTGCAGAACTTGGTGGGGCCCTGGTTAACACCAATAACCCCTTGACAGATAAAGGGAAAAGAAGATATACATACATGTTTGCGCAGAGCTTGAGGAAGTTCACTATGTCTTGCGGCAAGCCTTGACGTTGGATATTCAGGGGAGGAGCGAAGAGTTGAACCCAAAGAAAAAGATCAAAGTTCTCGTGGTTGGTGAACTGAATGTTGACATTATCGGTTGTGGTCTGCAGACTTTTCCGGTCTTGGGAAG
>JBGOVH010000558.1:0-2855 GCA_041478005.1 Terriglobia bacterium
CGTGGGTCTAGGCTTCACCTTTGCCTAGCAGGCTCGCCGACTCTGACAGGCCGAATCGAGTTTGTTATCCTACGGATGAATCGTTCCCCTCCTGCTGCTCCCCACCCCGCCTCGCGGCGTCCCCCCGCAATCTCCAATTTTTTCACACTTTCAGGGGGGGCAGGGGGAGCTCCACGCTAACGGTCGTGGCGCCGCGCAGCGGCATGGGGAACTCCCCTGAAAATGCGTTTCCCCTCCTTGCACAAGGAGGCGGTCAGGGGGAGGTTTGCGAAACTTCCAAGCACCACCCCACTGAAGTCCCCCATTGTTTAAGGGGGGCGATTATTTTCATCCGTCGTGGCACCGCCACAGCGCTTCTTCTATCTTGCTACCCTCAATCCCCCGCCCTTCATGACTGCCTCCATTTCTGCTCGGGTCGACCAGTTCAAGTCACCGGGAATCGAATGCTTAATAGCGGAATAAGCCACTCCCATCTTAAGCGCGATATCGAGGCTTTGGGCAGTTAGACAACCGTAAATGAACCCTCCGCTAAAGGAATCTCCTGCACCAACGCGGTCCACAATTTCTACTTCATAGGTCTTGTCTTCATAGAATTTTCCATCGCTGTAAGCGATGGCCGTCCAATTGTTTTTCCACACCGACGGGTTCTCGCGCAGAGTAATGGCAACGACTTTAAGTTTGAATTTTTCCTGAAGCTTCTGAGCTACAATTTTGAAGGGTTCAGCCGATACCGTTGTAAATCGTTCGTCTGTCTCCTCATCGCCCGCTGTAATCTTGAACACAACTTTGGTGTCCTCTTCCGTCGTTATCAGAACATCCACAAATTCCATCATGGGCTCCTGGCAAGCCTGAGCTTGCTTATCAGTCCAGAGCTTGCTGCGATAATTTAGATCATAGCTCGTCTGCAAGCCAGCTGCTTTGGCTGCCTTGAGAGCTTCACTGGTCACGCCTGCGGCAGAGGCACTCAGGGCGGGTGTAATACCACTCACATGGAACCATTTGGCTCCAGAAAACACTTTGAGCCAATCCACTTCTCCTGGTGTGATCTGGCTGATCGCCGACTGGGAGCGATCATAAAGGACTGAACTCGCACGCGGGGAAGCCCCAAACTCCATGAAATAAAGTCCGGCTCGACCCTCCTTGCTCCAGATGATATGCGACGTGTCCACTCCCTGCTCACGTGCTTTGTTACGAATCAATCTTCCCAATGCGTTATCCGGGAGTTTAGAAACCCAGGCCGCGTTGAGCCCCAGACAACTGACGGCCACAGCCACATTGAGTTCGCCTCCTCCGACTTGAACATCTAGACGCGCCGTTTGCTCCAACCGCTGAAAACCCGGTGGAGAGAGCCTGACCATCGCTTCACCCAGGGTCACGACTTCGGCCATATGGCTTCTCCTTGTGACTAATCCTCAAAAAGATACAGATATGATGATCTGGCGAGTGAAAGACCCCAATGGAGCATGAAACGTGATGCGTGATATCCGCTTCCCTTCGTTCACCCTTTACGTTTCAGGCTTCCCGGTCTTCGAAGTTCACTTTATGACAAATCGTTTGGGAGAGAATTCATTCAAGATGGTTTCTGAAAACCCTGGCGAGTTTCTGGATACCCAGGCCGATATTATCTTCACTTTCCTTTGAAAAAGCCAGGCGCAAGGTGTTGCGTCCTTTATCGTTTACATGGAATGGTTGCCCGACGACATAGGCTACTTTTTCCTGCTCCAGGGCCATGCCAAGTATCTTTTCACTATCGAGATGGTCAGGCAGAGTCACCCACACAAACAATCCGCCGGCAGGCCGTGTCCAACAAATGTCGGGCGGCATATAAGCCTCCATTGCACGCAGCATCACTTGGCATTTCGATCTATAGAAATCCCGCAAGCTTGGAAGATTTTCTTGGATGATTCCTCTCTTCCAGCATTCCGCAACGATGCGCTGGTCAAGCATGCTTCCACACAAGTCAGAAGTTTGTTTCGTTAGGTCTATCTTTTCGATGATGGGTTGCGAAGCTACCACCCAACCAGTTCTTAGGCCCGGCGAAAGGATCTTCGAAAATGTGGAGAGGTAAATGACATGACCTTCCCGATCCATAGACTTGATGGGAATGAGTTGATCCATAAGTCCAGCATCAAAACAAACCTCTCCGTAAGGATCATCTTCCACCACCAGTAGATGGAAACGCTCGGCCAGTTCCAGCAGAGCTTTACGCTTCTCCAGGGAGAGTGTAATCCCGGTTGGATTCTGAAAATTTGGGATGACATAAATGATCTTTGCGCGGTGGCCCAATTGCTTGCATTCCTCAATCTTTGAAATCAGGTCTTCCAGGTCAATACCGCCATCTGCCTGCCGTACCCCCACCAGTTTCGCTTGAAGGTTCCGAAAAGCAGCGATTCCCCCCACGTAACTGGGCAACTCAAAGAAGACCACATCACCGGGGTCAATGAAAATCCGCCCGATGAGATCCAGCGCTTGTTGTGATCCACTGGTAATGGCGACGTGAGAAGATGTGACTCCAGGAATCTTCCTTTTGAGCGAGCAATCGACAACCGCCTCTATCAATCCTGAAAAGCCCAGAGTCAATCCATACTGAAGCGCTGCTTGGCCATCGAGTTCCAGAATGGAGTCCGCAATCCGTTTGATCTCGGCAACAGGAAAAGTAGCGGCGCTCGGAGCCCCACCGGCAAAACTGATGATGCCCGATTGAAGCGTCAAGCCGGCCATCCTGCGAATGGCCGAATACTGCATGCACTTAACGTCCCTGGAGAAATATGAAGTGTAGTCCATGATGGCAAACAGACTTTCAGGCCGTTGGACTCTCCCTGCTTTGATTTTGGCAGGGATGATCGCTCTACTGC
>JBGOVH010000013.1:0-13573 GCA_041478005.1 Terriglobia bacterium
AGTCCTGCAAGAGGTGTTTGCGCATGCCGTCAAAGGCTATCTGGTCGACAAAGCTGTTATTCGAAACGAAGCACACGATGCCGTCACGTTTGCCGAGCCGGTCCGAGGCCCAGCGGAAAAACTTCACGTAGGCGTCGTAGAGCTTGGTGTTGAGTGTGGCCTTGGAGTCCTTGACGTAGGTCCGGTTGATGCGCTCGTCCACGACCTTGTACTTCCGGTTCTTGTTGTTGTCGTTCTCATTCAGCTGGCCCACGTTGTAGGGCGGATTACCGACCACCACGGTGATGTGCGTCTTCTTCTGCCGGTCCACGCGCGCCGTGTTGGCTTCGTTCATGAAGCCAAGCGTTCCCTGCTCGCCCTCGGCCAAATCCAGTGTGTCCACGAAGCACAGTCCCTCGAATGGCTCGTACTCGCCGGTCAGCTCATAGTAGGCGTGTTCAATATTGAGCGCGGCGATGTAGTAGGGTAGCAGCATCACCTCGTTGGCGAAGAGCTGCTCGCGGTACATGCGCGGCAAGTCCTTTTTGGGAATGCGACGCATTAAGTTCACGATGAAATTGCCGGTGCCGGTGCAGGGGTCGAGGATGTGGACGCCCTGGTCGCCCAAGCTCTTGCCGAACTCCGTCTCCAGCACCTCGGAAATGCTGGCGCACATGAAATCGACGATAGGCTGCGGAGTGTAAACGATGCCATGGGTGTCAGCCACCTTGACGGAGTACCCCTGGAAGAAGCGTTCGTAGACGGTGTTGAGGAAGTGCTGCTTGTCGGCGAAGTCTTCCAGGCCGCGGCCGGCGTCTTCGATAGCGCGGTAGAAGCGATCCAACGACTTGAGGAAATCATCGCGGTTGAAGCTTTTACTGACTAGCGCGGAGATCACCTTCTCCACCTCCGCCGCGATGACATTGCGCTGGCTGAACTCCGGGTTGTCGAAGATCTTGCGGATGAGCCGCTCGGTGAGCAGGTGCTGCACCAGCATTTCGTCCACGGCTTGACGCCGGATGTTGGGATTCAGCGAGGTCTGGGAGAGGGAAAAGAAATCGTTGAAAGCGGCAATGACCTTGCGATTGTCCTGATGAGCAGCCTGAATCTTGGAGGCCAGCCCGCGCGCCAGCTCAGGGACGTGCTCCTTGAATTCCTCAACCGCCTTTTCGAAACCCTCGATATCAGGCTGGGCAAAGGAGAAGAAGCCATTCAGGAGATCGGCCAACTGGCTGGAATCCTGCAGGTCGACCCGGCGCCGCTCCTGGCCATTCTGAAACAGGATGGCCCGGCGAGTGTCTTCGAAGATGGTGTTGGTGAGGGGATAGCCTTTGGCAATTTTGCGGGAGACTTCGGCGGGAAGGTCGTCGTCGGTATCTTTCGCCTCCCAGTAGCCGCGCGGGAGGTTGTACGCATCGCGCAGCGTCCCGTCCGGAATGACGGTTTTGCCCCCGAACTTGCCCCGCTGCTCCGGAACCAGCATCCAGCCATGAGCCTTGCCGGTTTCAGACAGCATATGTTGGAAGGCTGTGCGCAGGGCCGACTCATGAGCGACCTGCCGGCCCTGAAACTCCTGAAGGGTCTTGTAGTACTGCTGAATCGCCTTGTGCGTGGGCTTAATCGCAGGGGTCTCTGCCATCCGTGATGAGGCTCCATGGTAACAATCACTACGAACGTATCATAATCCGAGACGACTTATTCTCCAATAGTCCACCGCCCTACCCTTCCTGTACCTATCCCTTATCTTCGGGCTCATTTTTGATTCTCGGCTGTTGATACAAATGAGTAGATTGAACTGCATACTCAAGTAGTTCTATCTTGCCTCATTTTCGTAGAGATGCTAGAGGCATGGATTCGCGGGTTGGAAGTGTGTCTTGAGACCGCATGCAGCGGTAACGATCCCGCCGGGGGCTTCTTGTATTGGAGGTGCCTTCAATTCATCTCACTCAAAGATTCGGATCCTTTCCAGGACGGTGGACCCGTAAACCAGGAATCGTCTTCACAGCATTCCTTGTGCTCTCAAAGTTCCTGTTTTTGGTCTGTGACCCGTGGCCCATGGTTTTCATGGGAGATTCGGGCACCTACATTCATTCAGCATTTGCGGGAGGCGTTCCGGAAGATCGATCCTTTTTCTACGGCATTCTCGTTCGCGTGTTAGCTGTATGGCCCAAGTCTTTTTATTTCCTGGTTGTCATCCAAACAGCAGCCAGCACCGTAACCGCAGTCCTTTTGGCTTGGGTACTCAGGGAATACTTTCACGAACGCCGTTCCATTGCATTCTGGATGGGCGCTCTATTTGCCTTTGATCCCCTGCAGTTAATGTATGAACGATTTGTGATGACCGAGACATTCAGCCTCTTGGTCTTTGCGGCTTACTGCATTCTGACCTTCAAGTACCTGAGAACGCCAACATTATTTCAATTAATTCTGCTGCAGGCCATTGGTGTTGTTTTGATTTCTCTCAGGCTGAGCTTCTTGCTCCCGGTATTAGTCGATGCCTTTCTCATCCCGTTGTTGGGCGCTCTTGTCTTAGCCGGGAGGTCATCCGATGCTCTGGCCAATCGATCCCGAGTCTCGTGGAGCTTGGTAAGGTCTTTCTCGAACGTTTGGGTGAAGCACTCTTCAATTTGCATTCTTGCCACGTTTATTTTCCATGGGGCGTATCAGAGCCTAAATGGATTCTTGTCAAGGAAACCACCGGCGTATCAATACAACGATGGGTTCTGGCTCATTTCTGTATGGGCGCCTGTCATCATTGCCCAAGATTCCCCACACCCCCAAATTGCCAGTCTCATTAACAGAGGAACTGAATACGGGTTGCGGAATATTTATGTCCGAAATGGCCAGCGGTTTTCGAGTTGCGGGCTAGTCGGCCGATTGCGGGAAATCGAACCTGATACTTTTCTTGCCAATCGATACGCTAAGGAAATTGCCCTGAATGCTTTGAAACGGGATCCCATCGGCGTCGCCAAACTTGCTCTCGAAACCTACTTACAATTCTGGAGAAGCGATATTGTTCCAGTAGTTCTCCGTGATGACGAAGGGTTTGGCCCCGGTGTGAGCTCCCAGGATCTTGAAACGGTCGCCAGGCGCATGAATGTGCCGGCAAGTACTTTGCGAAAGATAACGCCGACAAAGAAACTTCATTCCCTATGTGCGTTCTGGTACCAGTGCTTGCTGCAAACTCCTCTAGTCGCCTTGTTTGCAGCGATCGTGTGTCACTCAGGCGCTAGAGCCTCCGTCTTCTTCCTGCTATTCACTTCTATTGCGATTTTTGTGACCCTTTGTGCTTTATCAACCCAGCCGGTATTTCGTTATCTTCATCCTTTCAGCTTCATTTTCTTGCTCTCAGTTGGAATCGCCCTTGATGGACTCCTCTCTTTCAGGAGGCGAGACTTGTTGGGGTTTGAAGCTTCTGCCACATTCTACGGATGCAATGGAAAGAGTTGATTACATCGTTCTTGGCGCAGGACCTGCTGGGCTTGCGGCGGCTCATACTCTCAAAGCTCTGGGAGAGACCTCAATCCTGGTATTGGAAAAAGAGAGTGAGGCAGGCGGTTTGTGTCGAAGCCAGGAGGTCGATGGGAAACCCCTGGATGTCGGGGGTGGACACTTCTTGGATCTGAAAAGGACCGAAGTCCTAGACCTCCTGTTTCGTTATATGCCCCGGAGTGAGTGGAATGAATTCACGCGTATATCCACTATCAAGATTCGTGGAAGAGAAATTGATTGTCCACTGGAGGCCAATCTCTGGCAACTCCCTGTGACTGACCAGTTAGATTTTCTAGAGTCGATTGCGCAGGCAGGCTGTGTGCGAGGACTTCCGATGCCGGAGACTTTTGAGGAATGGATTGTCTGGAAGTTAGGCTCAAGAATTGCCGAAGAATACATGCTTCCCTACAACAGAAAAATATGGTCGATAGATCTTGCCACTTTGGGTGCCTACTGGCTTTACAAGCTGCCTGATGTCTCCTTTCGAGAGACACTGCAAAGCTGCCTGGAGCAAAGCGCTAGAGGGTCTGTCCCCGCTCATGGAACATTTCTCTACCCCAAGAAATTCGGATTCGGGGAGGTATGGAAACGAATTGGCGAAGCTTTAGGTGATCAATTGGTGACAGGGGAGCCAGTAACCTCCATTGACCTGGAGGGCAGAATCGTCAATGGCTGCTACCAGGCCAAACGAATTATTACGTCCATTCCCTGGAAGGAATGGCCTCAACTCACACCATTACCTCCAGCAATTCACCGGGCAATTTCCCAACTACAACACAATTCCGTTGACATCACCTATCATGCTGAAACACTCCCCTCCAAGGCGCACTGGATTTATGTTCCCGATGAAGCCGTGGACTATCACCGGATTTTGTGCCGAGCCAATTTCTGCGAGAGGGCAAGGGGCTATTGGACCGAGACTAACTCGAAGAGGAAGACGACACAGGAAGCGACCAACTTTCATAATGAATATGCCTACCCTTTGAATACTCTCTCCAAGCCTGAATGCATCCAGGAAATCATTCGCTGGGCAAAATCGCACAACATTTTCCCCATAGGGCGGTGGGGAACCTGGGAGCACATGAATTCAGACGTGGCCGTGTCTCAAGGGATCGAACTAGGTCAGCGTCTGATCCAGAATCTGAACTAAGCACTGTGAGAATATCTCTTTGCCTATTGGTATGGAATGAAGTCGAAGGCTGCAGGATTGATTTGCCACAATTACCGAGGGAGGCGTTTGACGAGGTTTACGCCGTGGATGGCGGCAGTACTGATAGCACCGTCGCTTATCTCGAATCAGAAAATATTCCAGTCTACCGACAACCGAAGAAGGGTCTGAACGCCGCCTACCTCCATGCAGTGGAGAAATCAAGGTGTGATGCTGTTGTCGTCTTCTTACCTAAGGGAACAGTTCCTCCAGCGGACACTCTAAAGTTTCGGCCGTTGCTGGAGGCCGGTTGCGAACTGGTTGTTGCCAGTCGCCATATCAAAGGGGCTCGCAACGAAGAAGACGACAGGATAGTCAAACCCAGAAAATGGGGCGTCTGTGCTTTGTCTGCTCTAGTTGCCTGTCTTTGGAGGCGGGAGGGTTACTGGATTCGTGACGTCTTGCATGGTTTCAGGGCCTTTACTGTCGAAGGATTCAGAAGGATGAATCCATCACCCCATGGGTTGTCGATTGATCTCGAACTGGTGGTTCGCTCGTATCAGTTACGCCTCCAGCGAGCGGAGTTCTCCACTTCGGAAGTCGCTCGCCCGCACGGGCAGACTCATTTCAAGCTTTTGCCCACAGGGTTGAAGCTGTTGGGCTATTTGGTTCGTGAGATGAGAAAGGCATGTTTGAGTGATTCGAAATGAAACGATGATGAAGAAGGCATTCTTGGGAAATGTATGATGCAATGGATCGGATTACTTGAGAAGCGACTCTCTCATGAGGTCTCTCGTCCCGACTCCATTGTAGAGCGGGAAAGAAAACTTTGGTCAGAAATAACTAGGCAAGGGGCTTCGGCCTTCTGAGTTTGGACATTTATTCGGCATGAAAGCAGGTTCCCATTCAAAATGTCCAAACCCCAATTTCTTCTTCTATGGCGACCTGGGTCTTTACAGACAGGGAGGATCAGGCTAGATTGTTTGGGACTAAGTCTCTCAGCTGGAAGAGAGTTCGACCTATTCGCTTTTGACGAATTGAAAAAACACTTCCTATGAAACGATTATGACAGATTGTCTCTTAAAGCTTGGGTGCTCCCGGTCTCAAAGCCTCTGCGTGATCGCCTTTGCTCTGAGTACGGTCGCCGCGCTGGTTCATTACGGACACGGTCTCACCGAAGCCAGCTGCAGCCTGCTTTCATCACAAACAAGGTTTGAAAGTGTTCCGCTTTCAGAAGAATGTCTTGTCGAGGCGGCCACTAAGGCGGGATTCCAGGTTCGGGAAGTTAGGATCAACATTCCGCGCGCGGCCCATTCGCAGGTGCCATTCAAATCCGTTGACTACGACGACAAACTGCTGGTCACTCTGAAGGAACAGTATCCACTGCAAAAGGTGGTCAGCTCGGCCCGAGATGAGTGGACTTCGCAGCTTCTGCTCAAGGAATGGGTTCACAAAGCAATTCCGGGAGGAAACCCGCGGGTCAGTGCTCGTCATTCTTTAGAGATCCTGAAATTGGCCGCCCAGGGAGAGAGCTTCTATTGCACGCACTACACGATTACTTATGTGGAATGTGCCCTGGCTCTGGGTTGGCAAGCCCGCAAAATCGGAGTCGATCGAAAGCACGGATCGGAAGGGATGGAGAGCACCCATCATGGAGTGGCTGAAGTCTGGTCGAATCAGTTCGGTAAATGGGTGGTGATCGACGCCCAGAGCAATCTGCACTTCGAAAAGAGAGGGATACCGCTTTCCGCCTGGGAGATTCGTTCAGAGTGGCTCAAGAATCACGGAGCTGATGTGGACCACATGGTGGGTGTGCCTCCAAAAGTCATCAGGAAAAATCCAGCCATAATCTGGTGGAACCGCAGTCACGAGGACGAAACCAGTGCTTACTTCTGGCTCTATGTCGAGGATCACGCTGTTTCCAAAGGAGCAGAAGAACCCACGCGGCTCATCTTTCCCCAGGACTCGGCGAACGCAGGGCTGATTTGGTATCAGAACGATGACTCGACCCATAGCGCCCAAAAACACATGGGGTACCTCAAGAATCTCTTTCTATCCACAAATCGAATTGAGGACGCCTATTGGACCGTGGGACTGGTCGAGCCCGTATTAACAGAAGTATCTCATCAATCGATTCGCCTTGCATTGGGAAGTTACCTGCCGAGCCGGAGCGGCTACGCAGTTTCCTTCGACGAACGGGATTGGCAACCAGTCAAAGATGAAAAGTCACTGCACTGGACATTGAAAAACGGAAAGAACTCACTGAGGCTGCGCACTGTGAGCCAAGGTGATGCCAAGGGGCCCGAGACTTCTGTGTGGATGCGTCTTGAAGAATGAAAACACAATCCTTACGACAAGTTTTCTATGCGTCTGTCACGTCTCTTATTCTGATTGGTGCATTTTCGTCTCTATCCTATGCGCAGGAACCGCCTGCAAAAACGGAGACCCATCGGGTGGTGGCCACTACCTACTATCGCAGCTTTTCTAGCGGCCATCCGGTCCTCAAGCGAGTCCGCCCAGGTGACGTCATCATCACCAAGACGCTCGATACTGGCGGCCGAGATGAAAACAATGTTCCTCAATCGAAGTCGTACAACCCGCTCACAGGGCCATTCTACGTGGAAGGTGCTGAACCTGGCGACGCACTTGTCGTCCACTTTCTTAAAGTTAGGATGAATCGGAATTCGGGCTTTACCACCTATCGGCTTGGCCTCTTTTCTTTGATGCCTGCATCCATCGAGGGTCTCTATTCGAGCCGCTACAAGGAGGATCTGGTCCTTCCGGAGAGTTCCGATCTGGTTCCCTGGGATATTGATATCAAACACCAGACCGTCAGTTTGAAGGAGCCAATAAGCAAGGTAATTAAGCTGGAATTTCCCGCGAAGCCCATGCTGGGATGTGTGGGCGTTGCACCGGCAGGTGATTTTGTGCCGACCTCTGAGCCCTCGGGTTCCTATGGCGGCAATCTCGACTACAACGAAATTGGCGAGGGCACAGTCGTGATGCTGCCCGTTTATCATCCCGGCGGGCTGCTGTTCTTCGGTGACGGGCACGCGCTGCAAGCCGATGGCGAACCAACCGGAACGGGCATCGAAACTTCAATGGACGTTGAGTTAAAAGTAGAGGTACGGAAGAAAACCAATTTGACAGGCCCACGTGTTGAAACCAGCGAATACATCATCAGCATAGGCAGTCAGCCTGAGTTTGCCAGCTCGTTGGATCGTGCATTGCGTATAGCCACCAGTGATATGGTGGATTGGTTGATCAAGGAGTACAGATTGGAGCCCTGGGCAGCACACCTGCTCATTGGCTACCAGGGGAAGTATGATGTGGTGACTGTCGCCGGATCCATGGCCCTCAAGATCCCAAAGAAGTACCTTCCAACCTCGCGGTAGTGTCACCCGGTATTTCACATCGGGAATGGCAAGGTCTCAACTTCGGGCTTCATTACGCTGAGCTGCCGCAACCACCTTCGTATCCCCGGTGACTAGAAGAACACCCGCCTTTGTAGCCGCCTCCTGCATCGAGCAAACAACGCGCCACAAATCCTCCATGGGGAACAGAAAACGAGCCACTCTCCATTCCCTGACCCGTCTTCGCCAAAACCTCGAGAACCGGCACCCCAGGCCAGAGTGATTGAAGGAACTGCCAGCGGTGTGCTCATTCAACCCGTTAACTTGGAAGTGAATTCGTTTTGCCCGTGGACGTCGGTGAGGCGCTGGTCGCGGCCTTGGTAAAGATAGGTCAACTTAGTGTGATCCAGGCCAAGCAATCGCAAAAGCGTGGCATTCACGTCATGGGCGTCGACTCTCATTTCGGCAGCCTGGACGCCAAATTCGTCCGTCGTCCCCAAGACTTTCCCTCCTTTGACTCCACCGCCTCCCATCCACATTGTGAAACCGTAGGGATGATGGTCGCGACCGTTCTGGCCCTGCGCGAGCGGAGTCCGGCCAAACTCGCCACACCACACGACGAGGGTGGAGTCGAGCAGGCCTAACGACTTCAAGTCCCGCAACAGTCCAGCGATCGGCCGATCGGTCTTGCCGGCCATGCGATTGTGTGAAGCAATTAGGTCATTATGGGCGTTGTCCCAGTCATCACCTAGAGTTGTCCCGGAATAAATCTGAATGAAACGGACACCCCGTTGCACCAGACGCCTCGCCAGCAGACACTTTCGGCCGAAATCATCGGTCAGCGGCTCGCCGATTCCATAGATCGCCTTTGTTGCCGGCGTCTCTTCACTGAAGTCCACGGCCTCGGGCGCCGAGCTTTGCATTCGAAAGGCCAGCTCGTAGGAAGTAATTCGCGCTTCCAGTGTGGAGTCTCCGCCATGCTCGGCCTCATGCCGGCGGTCCATCCGGTGGATGAAGTCCAGCGTATCTCGTTGCACGTCGTCTGCAATTCCCGGAGGATTCTTGAGGTAGAGCACAGGGTTCTTTCCACTCCGGAATACGGTTCCTTGAAAAACCGCAGGCAGGTAGCCAGCTGAATAAGCAGGAGGTCCCGATTTCATAGAGCCTTCTGACATGACCACGAATGCCGGAAGGTTCTGGTTCTCGGTACCCAGGCCGTAGGTTACCCATGAAGCCAGGCAAGGCCGCCCCGGAAACTGAGAACCGGTGTTGCGCAAATAAATAGCCGGCGCATGATCGAAGACGTCCCCATAGCAACTGCGGATGACGGCAATGTCATCCATGCGCTCGCGCACATAAGGAAACAAATCAGAAACCATTGTCCCGCATTGGCCCCCTGGCCGAAATTCCCAGGGACTCCCGCGCAGCACGGCCTTAGTGGGGTCGTGGATGAAACTAGTCTTGATGGTCCTGG
Organism: Terriglobia bacterium; assembly: GCA_041478005.1. Lineage (GTDB taxonomy): Bacteria > Acidobacteriota > Terriglobia > Versatilivoradales > Versatilivoraceae > JBGOVH01. The sequence continues at coordinate 9,446 of JBGOVH010000013.1, forward strand.
CCAACTCCACCGAAAGAGGCTGGCCACTGCGGCGCGTCAGTTCCGGCTTTGGGTCGAAAGTGTCGACGTGGCTCACGCCTCCATGCATGAAGAGGAAAATGATGCTCTTGGCCTTGGCCGGAAAATGCGGGGCTTTCGGAGCCAGCGGATTGAGCGCGGCTGCCGTAGAAGTGGTTTCGAGCAAGCTGGAAAGAGCCACCGCGCCAAACCCGCGTCCTGCTTTCAACAAAAAGTCTCTACGATCCATGCGCGCCTCCCCATCAATCTACGTAAAGAAATTCATTCAGGTTCATCATGCCCCTGACCAACTCGGCGATAGCTGCAGACCTTGATCCCATTCGAGCCGTTTGCCGTTCTAGAAATTCCGCCGCAGCGGCTCGCTCGGGTTCGGCGGGATCCCGCCCCAAGACCCGCCTCCAGGCCTCTTCGATGGTCTGAACCTTGGCAGCCAGGGTACGGGCCTGGTCCTGCACGAACGTGCTGTTAAACAGGGCCAGGGACTGCGGTGCCGTGGTGCTCTCGTTGCGACGGGAACAGGACAGAATGCCATCTGGCGTGTCAAAGGCTTCGAACAAGGGCTGTTGAAACGTGCGACGGGAAAGCAAGTAGATGCTGCGGCGAGTGTGCTCTTCCGGATTTTCTGAAACGACCCAGGCCTGCTCCGGCTTTCCAATAATTCCAAAGAGCTCTTCGGTCTCGAGTGGTGGCACCACCGGAATCCCGCCAACCTTCAAATTCAGACTGCCGCTAGCTTGCAAGATGGCATCGCGAATTTCTTCCGACTGCAGGCGCCGCCGGTTCATGTGCGAGAGGAGAGTGTTGCCAGGATCGAGCTCTTGCGCCGATTCCGTCGCGTTCGAGCTGCGGCGGTAGGCGCTGGTCATCATCAGCAATTTGTGCATCGACTTGAGTGAGAATTTCCGTTCCACAAACTCCACAGCCAGCCAGTCCAAGAGTTCAGGGTGCGACGGCAATCCGGCACGCGTGCCAAAATCACTGGAGGTTTTCAAAAGGCCCGCGCCAAAATGGTATTGCCAAAGGCGATTCGCCATGACCCGCGCAAAAAGCGGATTCTCCTGGGAGGAGATCCACGTCGCCAGCGCTTGGCGCCTTCCCGTGGACTTGGCATGCAACGGCGGATCTGGAATGTCGCCGCCGCCAAGCGCCGTAAGAAAGCCTGGGCGAACTTCTTCTCCGGGATTACTGGGATTCCCACGCAAGGCGATATAGGTTCGGGGGGACTCTCGACCGGCGTCAATAATGCCCGGCGCCATTGGAGGCGGCGCGTAGTCTGCAAACATCGAAACCAGACGCTTCTCGATGCCGTGCAGCTCCTGGACGTCGGCAGAGGACAGCTTCGCACGTATCTCGTCATCACTCACCCGAATCGAGTTCTCAGATTCAGTCGCCAGGGCCTGCTGCTCGGGAGTGCGCTTCTCCGCTGGAATTGCCAAGACAGACTGCGCCGCCGCGGAAAGCCGGGAAATCTTTTCCTGGCGCAATTGGTCGCGATAGGGTTTGAACAGGCGATCGATGTGAACGCCGATTGCCGGAGCTTAAACTCTCGATAGTTGGCGGCGATGTCGTGAAAACGGGCCATGTTGTATTCGAGAAAAACGCGGTCATTGATCGCCGGAGCAAAGATCGCTTGCATGCGATAGAAGTCGCGCTGAGGAATCGGATCGAATTTGTGATCGTGGCAGCGGGCACAACCCACGGTGAGGCCGAGAAAAACCGAGGTGGTGGTTTCGACGGAATCTGTCAGCTTTTCAACCAGGTTGAGCTCTTCCACCTTGAACAACATATCCCGGTTGGCCCCCACTCGATAAAATCCAGTTCCCGTGCGGGCCTCAGCGTCTTCAGGCCAGCGTTCATCGCCGGCAATCTGTTCTTGAACGAAGCGATCGTAAGGCTTGTCATCGTTAAGGGATTTGATGACGTAGTCGCGGTACCGCCAGGCTTCGAGAGTGTAAGGGTCCTGTTCGAACCCGGAGGTGTCCCCATATCGGACCAGATCGAGCCAGTGCCGCCCCCACTTTTCCCCATAGCGGGGGGAGGCCAGCAAAGAATCAATTAGCCGTTCCCACGCGTCAGAGCTTTTGTCATTTAGAAACGCTCGGATCTGGTCCGGGCCGGGAGGCAATCCAAGCAAATCGTAACAAGCCCGCCTCAACAGGGTCCGCCGGTCAGCTTCTGCCGCGGGCTGGATTCTGGCTGACTGCAATTTTTCCAAAAGGAAGCTGTCGACGGGATTCTGCGCTCCGGGGATGGCCGGCACCCTGGGATGCCGGGGTGCGCGGAATGCCCACCATTCGCTCTTGACCGCTTGGACCTCGTGCTCCGGCCACTCGGCACCCTTCTCTATCCAAGTGCGAAGGACCTCAATCTCCTCCGGCGGGAGCTTGCCGGTTGGCGGCATGGTGAGCTTGCCAGAATAGGTGACCGCCTGATAGATCAAGCTGGCCGATGGATCGCCTGGCTTCAAAGCTGGACCTCGGCTGCCACCTTGAAGCAGTTGACCGTGTGAAAGCAGTCGCAACCCTGACATGGCCATTTGCTCGCCATGGCAGGTCAGGCAGCGCTTTTCCAAGATAGAGAGTGCTTGAGCCGGTAGCGACTGGCTTAGCGCTGCCTGTTCGGCCATCAAGGTCAAGGCAGCCCATACTAATGTAATGAAAAACGATTTCATGACGGGATTTCTGATCGCATCCACTGCCTTAGTACTCCATTTCATAAACGCGCTAACACATCTTCGAGCTGCCAGTGGGCGGGGTGGGGCGGGCGCTCCGTCGCGCCTTAAAACGCGCGTGGGAACTCGCGTTCCACCCGGAGAGAATAGGTGACCCTATTCATGAAACGGAGCACTTAGCCGCCTTCTTGCTATTGGTGTGTGCCAGTTGCTTTTGCTGCTTTGCACCAGCAACTCAAGAACACAGCACGGGTGGGAAGTAACAAAGAAATAGCTTATTCGCTCGTCTGACCGGTGGTCAAGTATTTCTTACACGGCCCCGTCAAAGTTCTCCTCTGACAGTCGGTCTGCTGAACGGCGCGTAGTCCAGGTCAGTAGCCCGCGCGTCCGCAAGGGAGGTCTACGGGATTTGTCAATTGGGACCTTCGTTGCAGTCAGCAAGTGTTTTCGCAGGTAAAACATGGATTCTGCTTTTCATTTTTGTGCCTGCAGAAAAGCCAATAGGTCGACAAACTCCGATTGAGTGAGGCTCGTATCCAGGCCTTCGGGCATCAATGACACGGCTGATGGCTCCATCGATGCAATTTGATCGCGTGGGATGCGGATCTCGCCGTTAGGACCGGTGATCAAGATGAGGGCATCTATGTCCTGCTCGCCTTTGACACCAGTGAGGATCTCATTGGATTTTTTCATCTTGACCCGGAACACTTCATGACCCGGAACAAAACTGGCACTTGGAAAAACGATGGCTTCCAGCAAATCGTGACCTGAACGAATGGAACCAACCGACGTCAAATCAGGCCCCACATGTCCACCCTCGGCTCCAAGGGTATGACAGCTTGAACAAGCCACCTTTTTGCCGAAGAAGATACTGCGTCCCCGCCCCAGGTCTCCACTGGAACTTAACAAGGGCTGCAACTCTCTCAGACGTACGAGGCGGGAATCCTGCTCTGACTGGAATCGCTCCTGCAAAGGTTTTGCAGCCAATTGAACCTGTTGAGGAAAAGATTGCAAAAGCTCCTCAATGCGTTTGCTACCCACCCCGTTAAGATTCATTGCGGGGTTCATCAACGCCGCGATAAGAGCCTGTCCCGCTTCTTCGCTCTTAGTGGAGCGGAAAGCATCCAGCAGAGTCGAAAGGATAAGCGCATCGGCCTGGGGCAGAATTTCCCGGGCCAGGGTTAATAGCTGATGATCATCAAGCTCGGCCTGGCCCAGTGCCTGAGCCGCTGAGAACCGCAAGGTGGCATCGCTCGCAGGCTGAAGCAAAGCGGACAGGAACTGAAAATCGGACTCACTCAGTGGAAGATGGTGCGAGGCCAGTGCTCCCAGCGCGGCGGTGCGCAATTCGGGTGCTTCAGTGTTCCGGGCCGCGAACCGTCTCAGCTCTTGGTCCAATTCGCGGATGCCCCGCGAGCGGATCAGCCCGATGGTGTGCG
>JBGOVH010000072.1:0-8687 GCA_041478005.1 Terriglobia bacterium
TGCGGCCGCAGCCTCCGTTCCGCGGTGGAGCCGCTTTCCCGGGAGTTGGGGGCATTGGTAAAGGAGTCAGTGTGCCAGACCGCAACGATTTTGGTCCGCGTTTTGGCCTGGCTTATGCTATCACCGACAAAACGGTGATTCGTTCTGCTTACGGAATTATATACCCCGGCACAACAGCCGATAATAGCGGCAATTACCCTACGATCCAGGGGTTCAATCCCCTTACTGGCCTGGTGGGACCGCCAGATGGAGCAACACCGTTCAATTTCCCGGATCGCCGATTCCTGCTTAGTAATCCCTATCCAAACGGTTTGATACCCGTTCAAGGTTCTTCCAAGGGGTTGCTGACGTCCCTGGGAGACAGAAACCAGGGCGTCGCACGAATCGATCCCCACGCCTACTTCCAGCAATGGAACTTCGGCATTCAGCGCGAGCTTCCGGGTAATCTGCTGGTGGAGGCGGCTTACGTTGGTGCACACAGCGTTCATTTGTCGGATTTTGGAGGTATGAATTACAATGCCTTGCCTGACCAGTACCTCTCGCTGGGCAATAGCCTTTATGAAACCTTGCCGAATCCATTTTACGGAGTTCTTCCCTCGAACTCGTCGTTGGGGGGCTCTGATCAGATCTCGCGAATGCAGCTTCTCAAGCCTTACCCTTATTTCACCGATCTCGTCGAAGGACCCGCGCATCAGGGTTCTTCTTCATACAACGGTTTCCAGTTGAAGGTGCAGAAGCGAATGTCGAAAGGATTGAGCTTCATGCTCTCCTATACTGCTGCCAAGCTAATCGATAGCAATTCGACAACCGATGGCTCCGGCCTGGGGACTGCGAACGGCCATCAGAATTACAACAATCTCAGGCTGGACCGTTCAATTTCCGGTCTGGACCGGTCACAGGTCCTTCGCGTGAACTACATCTACGAATTTCCGTTTGGCCACGGAAAGGCTCTTGGCAATGGCGTCAGCACGGCACTCAATCATTTGATAGGGGGCTGGCAAGTAAGTTCCATCATGAGCTTTGCGACCGGTTTTCCTCTGGAAATAAGCTGCGGAATTTGCACCTTTCCCGCCAACCGTCCCGATCTGGTCGGAGATCCCAATCAGGGAGCCCGCGGCCCCACCCAATCCCGGATGAGCAAGTATTTCAATGTCGATGCCTTTGCTGTGAACCAACCGTTTCATTATGGTACGGTGTCGCGCGTCTTACCGAACACTCGCGGGCCTGGCCAGGCTAACACGGATATCTCACTTATCAAGAATACGGTCTTTAAGGAGCCCTATCGCCTTCAGTTTCGGGCAGAGTTCTTTAACGCATTCAACCGGCCAGAATTCGGCTTCCCTGATATGGGTTTCGGCTCTTCCACCTTCGGCTTGATCAGCAACCAGGTCAATATCCCGAGGCAGATCCAATTTGGAATTAAGTTCTATTGGTAGTCAAGGAAAGCCACGGAGGCGCGGAGAGATTTGATCAATGCTATCATTGCGCATGCTCCGACTCTTTATGTCTCTGTGGCTGATCCTGCTCGCGGACCCGTTGTTACAAAAGAAGGATGCCCCCACCGAAACTGCTTCCATCACTGAGAGTTCAAAATACTTCCTGGAGCAGGGAATCACTCATCTGCAGCAGGCAAGGTACGAGCAGGCAATTACCTCGCTACGTCGAGCGCTCGAACTAGACCCGACCCTGATAACAGCACAATACGACTTAGGCGTTGCTTACTTTTCATTCGGTAACCTCGAGGAAGCGCGAAGGGCGTTCACAAACGTTCGGCATCAGAATTCCGGACACCGATTTGCGGTCTATTTCCTTGCCCGCTTGGATCTTGTCCAAGGTAATCTTGATGCTGCCATTTCTGGGTTTAAACTTTTAGGGGAAAAACCCGTTGCGGACGAACTCTATTACCTCGGATCAACGTTTTTCAAAAAAGAGGATTTTCGGCAAGCGGTTCGCTATCTGGAGAAGGCTCTGGCCTTTGGTCCTGCAGACTACCGAATCCATCTTTTGTTAGGTCATACCTATCGGAAACTCAACCGAGTTGATGACGCTAGTAAGGCCTATGCGCTTTCCGAACAACACCGCAATACCTATCGTCAGAAATCGAGGGAAATCCTGGAATGTAACACCGCCCTTAATAGCCAGACACAGGAATCTGCAGTGCAGCAATGCCGGCAACTACTAGATGGAGTCGACCCAACAAAATTAGTGAGTTTAGGGGTTCTGCTTGCCGAGCGGAAACTCTATGATCTGGCTCTCCCCCCTCTGGACAGGGCTGCACAACTTGATCCGGAAAATTTTGAGCCGCACTTTAACCTGGGATTGACCTATTTCAGGATGAAGAAATATCAGGAGGCTCGTCGTCCATTGGAAAGAGCCTTAGCCCTACGTCCGGAATCCTACGACGCTGTGGCCTTGCTGGGGTCTTCTCTATTTGCATTGGGGCTGGATTATGCTGCGGTCGAGCACTTGCGTCATGCTTACCAATTGCGGCCCGTAGATGAAAAAATCAAATCTATCCTTTTCGAGCAGCTCAAAATCATTGCGCAACATCTATTGGCTAAAAAGGATTACAAGGAAGCCATTTCATATTTCAAGGAAGCGCTCACTATCAAGCCTGAAGCGGCTGAAATTCAAACGCTGCTTGCACAAGCCAGCTCTGCATTGGAAGATCGTGAATCACCAAGACACCAAGGCACCAAGAAAAGCAATTAGGCAAGAGTCGAGGTTGTCACCGAGGACAATCTTGATAGAAGCCCGGATGATTCGTTTGGCACCTTTTTGTCTTTGTGCCTTGGTGATGATGCTGACCCTTTCAAGTTTCTACGCCGACGCTAAAGATCTTGACCGAACTTCCTCTTCAAAGGCGCAGTTTGAGCATGCCAAGCAATTGCTGGAACAGAAAAAGTATTCCGAGGCGGCTGTCGAATTCAAGGAAGTGTTGAAAGCCGCTCCGAATTCCCCCCTTCTCTACAACCTTCTAGGATTCTGTTTCTTGCAACAAGGACATCTTGATGAGGCTCTGGCTCATTTCAAGAAAGCCATCCAATTGAAGCCCGATCTTAAAGCAGCTCATAACAATTTAGGTGGCATTTACCTCATTCAAAAGAAAAACCATGAAGCGATGAGTGAGTTTTCAGCGTTGATCCGGATCGACCCCAGGGATAGTCAGGCCTTTTCAAACCTGGCACGGGTTGCCCTCGTTCTAAACGATAACGATGCCGTTGATCATCTGCGTAAGGCCCGAGAGCTGTCTCCCGAAAATGTTCCAGTGACTGCGGCACTGGCGAAGATATATTTGGAAAAGGGACAAAAGGACTTGGCTCAACCTCTCGTCCAGAGCCTTTCCAAGGCGCCGCCCCAGGATGCCTCGACAGAACTGGAGCTTGGGAAGCTTCTTCTTGCGTGTGGCCATGAAGACGATGCGCGACTGCGTTTTCAGAATGCCTTGAGTGCCAATCCGAGCATTCAAGAAGTCGTCTTTGCCGTGGCCGCCGATCAATTCAAAAAACAAAACTATAGAGCTACTTCTCTATTTCTGGATGACTTGAAAACCAACATGCGTGGGTCAGCAGCCTGGCACGGGATGAAGGGCTACTGCGCGTTCAAACTCGGGGACCCTGCTCTTGCCGTTCAAGAACTTCAAAAGGCGATGGAACTCGACCCGCACAATGAAGATTACGTCCTCGAGTTGAGTGAGGTTTTTGTAACTCACAACAACGCTGCCGCGGCAGTGACTCTTATGGAAACTGCCTGTAAGGTATTCCCGTTATCTGCGCGTACCTGGTTTTGCCTGGGAACGGCCTACTTGGCAGATCAAAAGCGTTCCCCAGCGGAAGCTGCTCTCAAGAAGTGTCTCGACTTGGATCCGACGCTCGACCTCGCCTATGTGGTCCTCGGGCAGGGGTACAAGGAGGCGGGAAGTTGGAGCCAGCTTTTGGAGACTGCCGAGCAGTTAATCAAACTCAATCCACAGAATTCGCTTGGCTACTATTACAAAGCCCTGGCCCTTCAATCTGGCTCGGCTTCCAAAGAGGTTAAGAAAGAGGAAATCCAAAGCCTTTTGCATAGGTCGATTGAGCTTAACCCAACAGACTCTGACACTCATTATGAACTGGCCAAGATTTTGATGAGAGAGGGGAAGAAAGAGGCCTCCATGCTGGAGCTGGAGAAGATTGTTCAGACCAATCCTGATTTTGCTCCCGCCTATTATCAACTTGCTCGACTGTATCGCGAGAAAGGACAGATAAAGAAGAGCAATGAGGCTCAAGAGACTCATGAAAGAATACGGCAAAGGGAGCGGGAGAAAGTGATGACCCGGATGATTGTCGAGATTCAGCAGCGGGCAAAACAGTAATGGGACGCGGATTTGCACGGATGAACAACAACAGGGGACAGAGGCAGGATGGGCAAACTTTGACCCGACTTATCCAACTCATCTTGTTTGTCCTGTTATCCTCCCATTCGCTTTCATCTGCGTTCAGCAGTGTATCGTTCCCCCTTGTCTTTGCCACTTCACAGGGCCGTTCCGCGACAGAGGAGTCTGGGCAAACTTATTTTCAGAAGGGATTAGCAGCCATCCGTCGTGGCGCCTTTGCAGAAGCAGAAGCACTGATCAAGGGTGGGTTGAAGGAAAATCCACATTCACCCGCTGGTCATGATCTGCTGGGAATCACCTACGATGGCGAAGGCCGCTTTGAGGAAGCCGAACGGGCCTTTCGAGAGGCTCTCCGGCTCAATCCCAGGTTCGTGGCAGCGCGTAATGACCTGGGGAGAAGTCTCCACCGTCAGGGCAAGACCGAAGCGGCAACTCAGGAATTCAAGACTGTCCTCAAGATCGCCCCCCATAATTTCACCGCCAATTACAATCTCGGCATCATTAGCCGCGATGCGCGCAGCTATCAGGAATCTTCAAAGTATCTGGAAGTTGCACTCAGCGTTCAACCCGCTGATGTCGCCACTCTGTTTGCTCTCACTGGCGCATATCTCGGTGCAGGTGCAAAGCAAAAAGCTCTTAGCACGGCCGAAAAACTGACCTCCTTAAACTCAAACGACCCGCAGATTCGATTTTCTCTGGGTACCCTCTTTCTGGAGTGGAAAGAACATGTGGAAGCCGTCTCGCAATTTGAGCATGCCCTCGTTGCCGAACCGAAGAACTTTGAGCTCTTGCATAACCTGGGCCAAGCCTACAATCATCTCAAGAAATACTCTGAAGCCGAAGATGCCTTTCTTAAAGCATTATCCGTTCGAGGGGATTCGGTGGAGACTCTCTATCAGCTCGCGGTCGTGTATCTTCAGAGTGCGCATCCGGACCAGGCGATCCAAACGCTGGTTCGGGCCCGCCAGCTCGCCCCCAAGAGGGCCGACATTCTTTTGCTTCTCGGAAGAGCCTGCATCCGTGAGGGATTCCTAGACGATGCGCTTGAGGTCTTGCAGGAATGCTCTCAACTGGATCCTGGCAAAGTTGAACCTCACATTTTGCTGGGGGAAGCATTTAGCGAAAAGAAGATATTTCCCAGTGCTGTGAAGGAATATAAAACTGTTGTTGCGCTCGATCCATCGAACCCACAGGCTTATGTTTTTCTGGGACGAACTCAACGTTATATGGGTCAGCTGTCGGAAGCTGAACAGACTTTGCGTAAAGCTCTGAGTTTCGATGCCACCAATTCGCAAGCTGCCTACTATCTCGGTTTGGTTGCTTCTGACCAAATGGGCTACCTGGCAGCCCAGCGCTGGTTTGAGAAGGCTCTCCAATCCAATCCCAATTCTGTGGCTGCTCTCTATGACATGGCTGTGGCCTGCATGCGTCTCAATGATGATGAGCGGGCTCGCCAGTTTCTGGAAAGAGCCAGAAACCTGGCGCCCACATTTTCTCAGGTTTACTACCGCCTTGCCATTGTCTATCAGCGTCTGAAAGAGACGGAACGGGCTGCAGAAGCACGCGCCCTTTTTAAGAAGTATGAGCAACGCGATGTGGAAAAGCGAAAATACTTTCCTTACGGTGTTCTTGAGTTCGTTCAAGAAACTCAAAATCTGTCTCCAGACGAGCGTTTACAGCGCTATCGCCAGCAACTCTTAAAAACCGAGCAGACGAAACCGGATGACCTCAATGTGCTTTTTATGCTTGCCCAGATCCATTTCAGGATGGGACAAAAACAGGAAGGTCTTCAGCGGCTTGAAAAAATCTATTCACTCCAGCCCGAGAGTATATTTGTGCGAATGCGATCTGCATCCCTTTTGACGGTGTTTAATCTTTATCCAGAAGCGCTCCGTCAGCTAGGGAGTCTGCTTGACAAACAACCCGACTCAGCGGAATTTCGATTTGCTTGCGCAGATCTTTACTATCGAATGCAACGCTTTCCCGAAGCTCTCAGTATCCTCAGGCTAACCAAGTCGAATGCTGGAAATACTGCAGCCTTCCACAATCTTCAGGGGAGAATCTTGTCGCATACCAAAGATACACCTAAAGCTTTGGATGAACTTTGGCAGGCTATCGAATTGGACCCGAGAAGCGAGGAATATCGCATGGACCTGGCCGTGGAGCTGATCTTCGCCGACAAAATGCAAGAGGCCGGGGATGTCATCCAAACGGCAAGAAAACTTTCACCGGCGAGCAGCCGTGTTCGCTTCGCAGAAGGGATCTGGCATCAGATGTCCAAACGGCCGGTGGAAGCAGAAGAGAGCTTCAAACAGTCTGCTGAATTGAGCTGGCAATGGGAAGCCCCTCATCTTGCTCTTGGAAACCTCTTTGTCCAATCAGGAAATGTTACCCGAGGGCAGGAAGTGCTGGATCAGGCAACGACGCTCTTCCCATTGAGCCCTTGGCCATATTGGTTGAAGGGAGCCCTTCTCAATAGGAAGGATTTAAATATGGAGCCTGAGAGTATCACCGCTCTGAAACACTCACTGGAATTAGCAGACAATGATCCGCAAGTATACCCCGTTCTATTGGTTGCCTTTCTCGATCGAAAGGATTGTGCGGGTGCAGAGGAAGTTTGGAGAAGAATGAAGTTACTGGATATGGCTCCGGAACTTGATCCAAAGCCCTGGTGCAGAGCCCCCGCCGATCTGGCGGCGAAAGAGCGTTCTACTTCTGAGAAATTATTTCATCAATACTCGGAAACGCGAATGATTGTTGAGCTTGCCAGAGTGGCCACTGTGGTGCCAACATCGAACGCACCTCGCCCTTAAAATCGACTCATCGTGCCAATTATAGAGAGACGTCAATCCCCGCCACCCTACCGTAAAAGGGTAGCAACGGTGAGCACTGCTGTGGTCCGCGGGGAAAGATCAGCTCCTAATGAAGAAAACAGTCCGAGCCTTCGTTGTGATGCCTTGTCGTTTTAGTGAACTTCCTGTGGAGCCTCTTTGGATGTTTGGAGAGCTGGTAAGGAATGAAAACAAAGGTAGAAGTTCAGTGCGGCTGCCATGCCAAGTCCAGCAATGGCAAGTAGCGAAAAGGCATATCCGATTTTTTCAATGGAAATTCCTGCTGCCCAGACCGCCAGGGCCTGAACGAGAAATAGCGTGGTGTAGCGAATCGATGAGACTCGATTTCGTTCTTCAGACCGCACTGAGTCCATAATGAAATTCTCGAGGGCAGGTTCCGACATCACTTGAAAGCTCAGATAGGTTAAATAGACCAGGCCCGCGACTTGAATCTGATCTGTCAGCACCAGCAAAGGCAAAAAAAAAGAAGCAGCAACTTGCATCATGAAAATCGCCGGGATTCGGCCCAGCTTGCGGACAAACCATGGCATCGATAGGATTGCCAGCAGCTGACATAATTGAGAAAGAGAAAAAATCAATCCAAGTCCTGCCAATCCCTGATGAAATTTCCGGTAAAAGAAAACGTTGAAAAAGGGTGGAAAACTCCCGGAGAACAAGCTCCAGAGCGCAATGACCCATACCATTCGGAGAACAAAGCGACGGCTTTGACTTTGTTTCGTTGCTCCATTAGCTTTCGACATCGAAGCGCCGAGCAGCATTGAATGTCCGTTTTCCTCTTTCAGCCACAGCAACAGTACGAAGGCCAATGACGCCAGCAGCGTGCTTGTCAGAAGAATCAGACGCTTCTCTGCCAGTCCTTCTATCTCTCGGGACAAGGTGCTAGTCCACCTGGGCAATCTACCCACAAGAATTCCGGCCAAGGCTCCCATCCCGATGGAGCCACCATAACACCAGCTGAAGGCTCGGCTTCGGCAATGGGGTGATGTGTTTTGGGTGAGGAAAGGCGGAGTCGCCACCATCCAGGCTCCAACGGAGGCTCCGTTGATGAAGGCGAAGACTAGTAGCAAGCCTGGAGTTTCAAGATAGGAACGGCAGAGAAGGGAAATGGCCGTTGTCAATACTGCAAGCTGAACGACGCGATTCAATCCAATGCGATTGAGCAATACCCCTGCAGGCAGAGAAGCACATAGGCTGCCGAGTGTCATACTCGCCGAAACCTGTCCCATGAACTTCTCTCGAAAACCCAGCTCCAACAGATAAAGATTGTAGGTTAGGAAAAAAGCCATTAACCCAAGTGACCAAAATAGGGCTGCCGTTAGGTAAATCCAGAAGTTCTTTGTGAACAACTTCAGGGAATAGCATTGAATTGGCATGAAGGATCAGGCACCCGTACACGCAAGACTTTGGTATGCGGAGAGTTTGTCGTCGCTACGACTCCTAATGTTTCTTCTCAGCAGAAA
>JBGOVH010000444.1:0-3521 GCA_041478005.1 Terriglobia bacterium
ATCCTGACCTCCAATCGGGTGCGGGAGCTATCCGACGCGCTCAAGCGGCGCTGCCTGTACCATTGGATCGACTATCCGGATGCCGCCCGCGAGCAGGAGATCGTGCGTGCCCGCGTGCCGGAAATCACCGCGGACCTGGCTCGCCAGGTCGTGCAAGTGGTGCAAGCCCTGCGGGCCTTGCACCTGGAAAAGCCGCCCGGCGTGGCCGAAACTTTGGATTGGGCCATCGCCCTGCTCGCGCTGGGCAAGACGGGCTTGGACCGGGAAGCCATGGAGACCACCCGCGGCTGTCTACTCAAGTCCACCCACGACTTCCAGGTGCTGACCGCGCAGTTGCAGCCGCTGCTGGCCGCGGCCGGGGAGTAGATTGCGCTTGGCTAGGGGCTTTGCCCCTAACAACCCCAGCAGGGAACTCAGGTCCCTGCACCCTTTCTTGGCCTTGGAGAGCCCCGCTTACGGGGCTGTCCTGCCAATTGGGGTCTGGGGCCCTCGGCCCCAGTTGGGAGCGCGAGGAGGGCGCCCCTCGCTATCATGTAAGCAATCACCATGGAAACGCTCCTTTCCACACAGTTCGGGCTCATCGGGGGAAGATCGAAGCTGTCAAGAAGTGAGGGGATATCCGTGCGCCGCTGGGCCACGTAAACACTGCGGCGCCAGCCTTTTTCAGTTTCGATGGGGGTCACCAAACCATCCTCACGCACGCGGACAGGCTGCGGGACTCCGTAACGTGTCTCGTCCAGGCGCCCTGAGACCAGCAGGAGAGTGTCATTCAAGACTTCAGCTTCCATGCGCTTCATGGGCATTCGCGACAACAACAGGTTTTCAGGATCTCCCTTCTCCAAAGCGGGCGTCACGCTTGAATTCTGCCGGTAAGTGCTGGAAGTCATGATCAGGCGGTGCATGGATTTGATACTCCACCCATTGCGAACAAACTCCAGCGCGAGCCAGTCGAGCAATTCAGGATGGGTGGGACGGGCACCCGTAGTGCCGAAGTTTGCCAGTGTCTTGACAATGCCTGTTTCGAAATGGTGTTTCCAAATACGATTGACCATGACTCGTGAGGTGAGAGGATGGTCTGAATGGATCAACCAGCGTGCTAACGCAAGGCGACGGCCGGTCTTGCTCGAACCTGGCCAGGGGGGGGTTACCTCGAACGGTGTCCTGCCATCGGTCAAGACCGAAGGAACCCCCGGTCCGACCCATCGTCCGAAATTAGCGGGTTCCCCTCTCCGCAAGATGTAAGTAGGTGAAGGCACACCTCGATCCCAGAGAGCGCGAATCTTGGGCTCAGGGATCTTACGGTACTCGATCAGCTTTATTTGAGTTTCAGTGGATTCCGCATCTCTTTGATAGGCGCGATCCGATTTCTTCAATTCTTCAGGCTCGATTTTTAGAGCCTTTTCAAACTTCTCAGCCAGGTACTTTTCCACACCATTGCGTTTGTCGGGCGCTGTAGCCAGCATCTTGCGCAAGTCTTCATGCAGAGCTGTCGGAAATTGGGCCAGTTTCTGATCGAGAAGTTTCTTCTTAACCGGCTCTGCTCTCTGCTCCAATCCTGCTTTGAGCGCTTCAATGTCCCGATCCAAATCCCGGTTGTGCGCCTCTCGTTTTTGTCCTTCATCCATGAGTTGTGCAGGAGTGGCCCCAGGAGTGATATAAGGCAGGTATCGAGTCGCCATGGCCTTAGCGCCATTTCCGGCGTGCTGAGGCATCAGCCAATCGTGCTCGTCGAAGCCGCCCTTAAAAACGTCCAGCAAGCGATAATAGTCGCGCTGTGGGATGGGGTCATATTTGTGGCTGTGACACTTGGCGCATTTCATAGTCAGTCCCATGACTCCCGAGCTGAGAATGTCCATCTCGTCACCAATCACATCCAATCGGTCATCGACAAAGTTTACTTCGCGCTCACTCGTTGAATCCGGACCCATACGCAGGAAACCTGTGGCCACCATGTTGTCCATCATCTCCTGTGTGATCACCGTCGCCTTCTCAATGTCAACCAACTCATCCCCGGCAATTTGTTCCAGCAAAAAGCGGTCGTAAGGTTTGTCGTCGTTGAAAGAACGGATAACATAGTCACGATAACGATAGGCGTGAGGGCGTGGGTGGTCTGCGCTCAGCTTCCCCCCTTCGGAATCTGCATAGCCCGCTACATCCAACCAATAGCGCCCCCAGCGTTCCCCGTAGCGTTGCGAAGCCAGTAACCGATCCACCAGTTTGTCAAAGGCTTTGGGGTCCTGGTCTGCCAGGAACTCCTGAATCTGCTCTGGTTCTGGTGGCAGCCCGGTCAGGTCAAAAGTTGCCCGGCGAATCAACGTCAGCCGGTCAGCTTCAGGAGAGAGACTGAGTCCTTTCGACTCCAGCTTGCTCAAGACGAACGCGTCAATCGGATTGCGGATCCGATCCGCATGGCGCACCGTGGGAATTGAAACCGGCCGCGGCGGCTGAAATGCCCAGAACTGTCGATCCTTATCGGAGACCAGAGGGTCAGGCTCTGTGCCGGCCACATCAGGTATCGAATTTCCGACAGGCGCTCCCTGAGCGATCCATTTGGCCAGCTTGTCAGTCTCGGCTGCCGTGATGGGTTTGACACCCACTTCCAGCATTCTCCTCTTGGGAGGCATTTCACCTGAGCGGATCTTCTGGATGATGAGACTCTCGTCAGGTTTGCCGGGTACCAAGGCAGATCCTGACTTTCCGCCCTTGAGCATCGCCTCGCGGGTATGCAGGTCAAGCCCTCCTTCCTGGCGGCGCAAGCCGTGGCACACGGCGCAACGCAGCAGCACAATAGGTACAATTTCTTGCAGTGTTAGTTCAGTATTTCCCGCTGTCCCAACGTGGGAAACCGATGAGCCGCCTTCCTCGATCCAAGTCCGAATCATCGCCACCTGTTCTTCGGAAAGGCGGGTCTTGCCTCCCGGCGGCATCAGTCCCTCGTGGACCATCTTATAAAGACGGCTCTCATCGAGCCTTCCGGGGATCACAACCGGGCCGGATTCACTCCCTTTCAGCACACCTTCAAGGGTGCCGAGGTTCATCTCTTTGATCTTGACTTCAGTCCCATGGCATTGCACACAATTCGTTTTGAAAATGGGAAGGACGTCTGTTTCGAAGCTTACCTTCTTTAAAGGAGCCGAAGACAAGTTATCCTTTTTCTCTTCTAAGGGCTGAGCTGAGACACGAGACTGGCTGGACCTCAAGACGAGCGCGAACATCATGAGAAAGGCGAAAATAAATCGCTGTTTGCGCAAGAACAAATTGTCTACCATCCGGGCACCAGTATTATTGTTTCGTCACCCCTGGAAGGCAGCGGCAGGTTTTGAGATCGATTGCAAAAGGACATGAGTTGCCACAGCAAATCTTCGAAAAGCTTAGCTGGATTCAAGGAAAGTATATTCTGGTTCATGCTGATTTGGAAATAGGTTTCTTGCCGAGTGAGCGTCCTCTAATATATCGGGTTCTTTCCTGAAAACCGAAATTCCCCTCCTAATTTTAGGAGGGGGCCAGGGGGTGGTAAAAAG
>JBGOVH010000495.1:0-3221 GCA_041478005.1 Terriglobia bacterium
AGATGCCTTTAAGGAAAGTTCCTGGCTCTGAATTGCACAAGTTCATGAGCATTTGTCGTCGCCGGGACATTGACCCCGGCCCACCTCACCGTGGCCGGGTATCGCACGAACTTCTGCAACGTAATGCTCCGTTTCCTAAGTAAGGCCACGCTTTCTAGCCGGGTGGAACGCGCGCTCCCGCGCGCGGTCAATCGTGCGCAGGAGCGCCCGCTTCACGGGAGGATCATTTGCCTGAACTGAGAAAGGACCCCATCACGGGGCGATGGGTGATCATCGCCACGGATCGTGGAAAGCGCCCCAGTGATTTCGTCAAAGAACCTTTCCTGCGAAAGGGCGGGTTCTGTCCTTTTTGCTACGGAAATGAGGATAAGACCCCTTCTGAAATTCTTAGTTATCGATCCGATGGTGGGGCAAAGAATTCGCCGGGTTGGATGTTGAGGGTCGTGCCCAATAAATTTCCTGCGCTTGGCATCGAGGGGAACTTGAATCGTCAGGGGGAAGGCTTGTTTGACAAAATGAGCGGTATCGGGGCTCATGAAGTCATTATTGAAACTCCTGATCACAACGCCACCCTAGCCACCTTGGGGGAGCAAGCGGTCGAAGATGTGCTGTGGGCATTCCGGGACCGAATGCTCGATCTCAAAAAGGACAAACGATTTCGTTACATCCTGATTTTCAAGAATCACGGAGAAGCCGCAGGAGCGTCTCTTGATCATTCCCATTCCCAGCTAATTGCTTTGCCAATTGTTCCCAAACTGGTAAGAGAGGAAATTGAAGGGAGTAAGACTCACTTCTCATTCAAGGAGCGCTGTGTCTTTTGTGACATTATCCGACAAGAGCTCGACTCCGGCTCTCGAGTGATTGATGAAAACCTGGATTTTGTCGTGATTGCGCCTTATGCGCCGCGCTTTCCTTTTGAGACCTGGATTCTCCCCAAAACGCACGATTCCTGTTTTGAAGATGCCCAAAAGCGCGAATACCAAAATCTCTCTCGAATTTTGAAAACCACATTGCTGAAAATGGAACGGGTGCTGGATCATCCGGCCTACAATCTTGTCATCCACACGTCTCCTATTACGGAGGCCAGCAACGATTTTTATCATTGGCATATCGAAATCATGCCCAAGCTATCTAAGATTGCAGGTTTTGAATGGGGGACAGGTTTCTATATCAATCCGGTTCCCCCGGAAGACTCGGCCGAATTCTTGCGCGAAGTAAGCATCTCAGAACAGGATGACAATATTCCCAAACTTGAGAGTGCGCTTTGATTGTGACCTCATGAGAATCGTTCTCCTCTGAGTCGGCCATTGAAATATTCTGTAGCGTTGCGTCGCTTTTGACTCTGGGCCAGACGGGCCGCACCATTTATTCCCGTCTTGGTGATCCAAAAACGTATTGACTTTTGATTGCCCTCTGAATAATATTTTTTCAGAAGGCGGGAATAACTCAGCGGTAGAGTGCAACCTTGCCAAGGTTGAAGTCGCGGGTTCAAATCCCGTTTCCCGCTCCATAAGTTAGGCAATTGGTAAATGTGTCGTCAGAGCTCTAGCCCTGACTGCTTATACATTCGAGAACGTTTGCCAATTGCCTTTTTTTGTCTCGAAGACCGGTTTAATTCAACTCCCTGTGGAAGCCACCTCCGACGAATCATGCCAAAACTAGCTGCCTTTCCCAAGTGCTTCATGGATCAGCTTTGTGTGGACCACACAATGACTATTTTTGAGTGGATCGAGATGGCTTCCACTCTGGATGTCGATGGTCTGGAATTCTACTCAGGCTTTGTGGATGCTCTGGATTCACTGACCCTGGAAAGAATCAAGCAGATTCTCAGGGAAAAGAATCTGGAAATGCCCATGCTCTGTTATTCGCCTGACTTTACAATTCCCGATGCTACAAAACGCTTGGAAGAAGTGGGAAAGCAGAAAAGGATGATCGACTTAACTTCTAGTCTAGGGGGTAAATTCTGCCGAGTTCTCTCCGGTCAGGCTTACCCAGAAGTCAGCAGAAAGGACGGAGTCCGGTGGGTGGTGGAATGCATCCGCCACTGCCTCGATCATGCAGGCACTCGTGGCATCACCCTCATCATGGAAAACCATTACAAGGACAACTATTGGAAGTACCCTGAATTTGCTCAAAAGCGAGAGGTATTTCTCGAAATCGTAACCCAAATTGAGTCTCCCTGGTTTGGGGTTAACTTTGACCCTTCGAACGCCATTGTTGCAGGCGAGAATCCTCTAGATCTTCTTGAGGCGGTGAAGAAAAAGGTAGTTACGATGCATGCTTCTGATCGTTACCTGGAAAGTGGAACTCTGGATGATCTGAAGACGCAGGACGGGATGCTGGGTTACGCCAAGAATTTGAAACACGGAGTTATCGGCAAAGGATTGAATGACTACGACAAGATTTTTACCCTATTAAAGGAAGTTGGGTTCGACGGATGGGTTTCGATTGAAGATGGAGTGAATGGAATGGAGGAAATGCGTCAGTCAGTGAGTTTTCTGCGTAGAAAAATGCATCAGTACTTCAAATAATGCCAATGCCGGTTTGGTCACTTGACACGGCGCCGCCTTTACTCTTCAGAGATATGACGTGGAGTTTCTTTTTGAGCTGTTAGCGCGCAATCTTTCTTATTGGTAAAGAGGATCTGGGCAACATAAAAACCGTCGCTGATTTGCTTCAAGCTGCTTTTCAAACAGTAGAAGTCCTCTCGCGGCGCCAACTGCTGAGAGAATTTTCCTTTCCATCTTCCTTTCTTGTTCTCCTTGAACAGCAAAACAACAAACGTCAGTACCAGAAAGATAGTCAGGCCCAGTAAGATGGCAAGATACAAATATGAATTTTTCATAGGATAGCCCTGCGTATGGCTCTTGAGCAGTTTGCTAGAGACTTCGATTTATTCCTCAGTTTTCAACCAAAAAACTCATCGGTATTCTTCTGCGGTTACTTAAACAAAACTCTATGCCACTCATCTGGAGATGTCAACATCAACTTCGATGTTTGAGGCCAGGTTCAAATTGTCTTGACGAGGATTTTTTCAACACATAGATTGAGACTGCCAGTTGTCGAGTTCCCAATCGATTTTTATTCCGCCTATGAAGGTTCTCACAGCAAGCCAAATGCGTGAAGTGGATGTCCTGACCACCGAACGATATGGCATCCCAAGCCTTCTGTTGATGGAAAACGCCGGGAGTGGTGTGGTTCGTGAGATAGAGGCCAACTAT
>JBGOVH010000199.1:0-5471 GCA_041478005.1 Terriglobia bacterium
ACTTCAGTTCTTCGCTCCTCGTCTTCAACCACTCAAGGTATCGGGTTGGGCCTGATCGAAGAATTCATAGTAACCACCGATCAACGCATCATTGCCGTAAAGATGATTACTCCGGAGTACTTCCTCCTTCTCCTTTTGCGAAAGGACGGCAATCTGGGCAGAGCTCGATTCGAACTGAAAAAAGCCCGATACGCACTGGCCAAGGAGTTCGTGATCTAGTGCCAACGTCCAAGTGTGGTTAGCTATGTTTGGGGCTGCTGAAGCCATCACACGTCACCTAGCCCGATTGTATTAGAACAACCTTCCACAATTCTATTCTTCCTGAACTCCACGTCCGTAGTCCTCGAACTCACTTAGTACTGCATTTGGCAAACACGATTGCGTATTTTGCGTGCAGAGGAACTTGGGGACTTCAAAGCGACTCAAGGGTAGGCGGCTGAGCCGCTCGATGTGCGGAAAGGCTGAGTCTTTCCGCTGATCCAGTTCCCGTTGTTCTGGGGCTATACCCCAGCGATTGGGGCAGAGCCCCGCCAAAACGGGAAGCACGCTTACGTCACCGTAATTGCGAATAGCACTACATATCCCACAGAAAATGGTAAATCACAACCTTCCTCAATGTTCAGCTTTGCCCGCACACCTGAAAAGCAATTGTAATTCCTGCCTCATCTGGCTATACTTACGCGCTGTTGCTGCCCGCCTGGGAGTCTTCCCGCGAAAATCTCCGTTACAAATTCCTAAGGTGTGGTTCAAAGGAGAAATTGGAGATCTCATGAACATCAAAGAAATCAAAGAGCTGATTGAAGCTGTCTCTGAGTATGGAATCACAGAGCTTGAGGTAGAGCGCACTGGAGTCAAAGTCAAAATCAAGAAGGCAGGCCAACCCGTCATCCTCTCCTCCCATTCAGAGTCTTCACTGAGCGGCTCTCCCGGGCGACAACCTGACATGATGCCATCGGGCGCAGAGATCACATTCAACACAAGCCCTCCATCTGAAAAAGCAGTTGGTGTCCCGCAGGAAGACCTTCTCATTGTGAGATCTCCCATCGTTGGAACCTTTTATCGTACATCTAGTCCAACGGCAGAAGCGTTCGTCAAGACGGGAGACATGGTCGAGTCGGGCCGGGTCCTTTGTATTATCGAGGCCATGAAGCTAATGAATGAAATCGAAGCGGAAGTTGGCGGAGAGATTGTTAAGATTTACGTCGAGAATGGGGAATCGGTCGAATTTGGTCAAGCGCTGTTTGGGATCCGACCCTCCATAAAAGGGTGAGATCTGCTTCGGACATATAAAAGTGTAAGTAAGGGAGAGTGGTAGAATGTCGGTTGTAGCAAAACGGTAGAGCCATATTGTGTCCTTCCATCGTTCCTGTCCCCGCTCTTTTTCAAGGTTCGAATGTTCAAGAAAATTTTGGTGGCTAATCGGGGTGAGATAGCCCTTCGGGTAATCTGTGCCTGCAAAGAACTGGGCATCAAGACGGTGGCTATCTTTTCTGAAGCTGACCGCAATTCCTTGCATGTGCGTTTTGCTGACGAAGCCGTATGCGTCGGCCCCCCCAGGAGCGCTGAAAGCTATCTAAAGATTCCTAGCGTCATTAGCGCCGCAGAAATCACAAATGTGGATGCCATACATCCTGGCTATGGTTTTCTTTCAGAGAACGCCTACTTCGCCGAGGTTTGCGAAGCCTGCCATATCAAGTTTATTGGGCCTTCACCCAATGTCATACGGCTTATGGGCGACAAGGCCAGAGCTTTGGCAGCAATGTCCAAGGCCGGGATTCCGATTCTTCCCGGTAGCTACGGGGTCGTCCAATCTGCGGACGAGGCCAGTTTGATCGCTGGGGACATTGGCTTCCCTGTGATCATCAAGGCATCTGCAGGCGGCGGAGGCCGAGGGATGAGGATTGTTCGCAGCCAGGAGGAGCTCTTCACGGCTTTTGAGACGGCCCAGAGTGAAGCAGCCCAGGCATTTGGCTCTCCTGACGTGTACATAGAAAAATATGTGGAGAATCCTCGCCACATCGAATTCCAGGTCATTGGCGACAATTTTGGCAGGCTAATGCATCTGGGAGAACGGGAGTGCACGATCCAGCGACGCCACCAGAAGCTGCTTGAAGAATCCCCGTCGCCTGCCATCACCGGTGAAGTGAGGCAGGAAGTGGGGGCAAAGGTTGAGGCCGCCCTGGCCAGCATCGGTTATTCCAACGCGGGAACGGTGGAATTCCTGATGGACGAGAACAAGAATTTTTATTTCATGGAAATGAATACTCGCATCCAGGTGGAACACCCAGTCACTGAGATGGTGACGGGCCTGGACTTGATCAAATTGCAAATCATGATTGCCGGGGGTTCCAGACTCCATGTCGATGCACACTTGAAGCCCCGTGGTCACAGCATTGAATGCCGGATAAACGCCGAAGACCCTTTCACCCTCGTGCCGTCTCCCGGGAAAATTACCTCCTTTAATGTCCCTGGCGGCGTCGGAGTTCGCGTGGAAACGGCGGCTCATTCTGAATGTGTGATCTCTCCCTATTACGACTCACTAATTGCCAAGTTGATCGTACATGCCAATACGCGGCACGAAGCTATTCGCAAAATGGAACGCTCCCTGGAAATGTTTGTGATAGAAGGTATCAAGACCAGCATCCCTCTCCATCAACGTATTATGCATGACCCGGATTTCATTGCGGGCAAGTTTGACACCCGATTTATGGAACGGTTCATGCGTTGATAGAATTGCAAATTCAAATTTCTTGGAAATCCTGATCTAAGATCCAGGATCCAGGATCCAAGATCTGATATTTGTGATCTTAGATCCACAGTCCAAGATCAAATGCCACTTCAGCTTCCTCCTCTTTATCCCATCATTGACACTCAAATCAACCCTCGCACTTGTGAATTGCTAATTGAGGAATTTGCAGCCGCAGGCTTGACCTGGGTTCAGCTTCGCGATAAGAATGCTAATTCGAGAGAATTGTTCAAGGAAGCGCAACGACTGATCGAACTGGTCTCGGAGCACCAATTGACGGTGATTGTCAACGATCGAAGCGACATCAGCTGGCTAGCCAATGCCGGTGGAGTTCATCTCGGCCAGGAGGATCTTCCCATCGAGGACGCTCGCAAGATAATGGGGCGAGGCAAGATTATCGGCGTCTCCACACATAATCTCAAGCAGGCGGTCGAGGCACAGGAAAGTAGCGCTGACTACGTGGCCATTGGTCCAGTCTTTCCGACTTCCAGCAAGAAAAACCCAGATCCCGTTTTGACCCGAGACGAGTTGACGGAAATCCGCAGACACGTTACAAAGCCCCTGGTAGCAATAGGGGGAATTACTGTGGAGAATGCTGGAAGCCTGTTCAGCTTGGGCATTAATTCTGTGGCCGTCATTCGGGATTTACTTTGCGCTAGGGACATTTCGAGCCAGATTCAAAAGTATCTAAAATTTTTTTAGACCCAACAAAAGCCTTAACAATGCGGATATCGCCTATATTCTTGACGAACTATCTTTCTGGTCCTCCCGATTTGGGGCCTTGCTTTTCAATCACATTGAGATTCGACCAAACCTCAAGATCCTTGACCTGGGCTGTGGAACGGGTTTCCCTTTATTTGAACTTGCTCACGTTTTTGGGGTTCCTGCCAGATTATGAGAAGAGCTGAATACCTGGAGAGATTGGATGCGAATGAAGGGGTGTGCGACAAATTTGTGGGTAAAGCTCATTGGCCCACAGCGCGATTCTCCCAGAATTGCTCCCAGCGCCCACTGAGATCCAAGCAGCGCAGGGCAATGAGGGCATTGGCGCCTCGAACCGTCCATTTCATTTCCGACTGCTTGAGCCTGAAGCCCACGATGGTTTTGCAACCGGCTTCGATGACAGCTGATCCGACAAACAACCCCGGGCGACGGAATTCGGCGTAGCGCATGCGTTCGGCATTGGTCTGGAAGGAATGGATCTGCTGCTCGACCGCCTCTGGCACTTTTTCCTCTCGGGGCTGAAGCCGCCTCAGGGCGCCAAGGATGGCTTCCACCTTCCCCTCATCCAGTTCGTGGTAGCGAGCCGACGCCCACTGCTTTCCTTCTGAGCAGATCGGTCCATAAACGATCTTGGCCAAGTTAGCCAGGTGCTCGCGGGCCTGGTAAAGATCGACAATTTGAATGGCTCCGGGAAATTGTTCCTCGGCGATCCCCCAAATCCAAGGGGAGCCATCTCCCAAAGCCACCCCCCGTTTGGCCTGATACAGGCCGCGCGGCTTCGGCGTGGATGCGAGGACCGAACTGTTCGGCCGTTTCGATGGGGTTGAATCCTCATCCCGCACGGGCGGGCCTTTTTCAGTGACCCGCGTTTGAGTGAAAACGCATCCCAGCTTGGCCTCCCGTGTTTTGGCCGGTCCATTCTTGCCAGCCCGTCCCTGGCTTTCCCAAGCCACCATCGGCACCCCGGTGCCATCCTAGGCAACGTAAAGCTTCTCGACCCCCTTCAGAGCCACCTCCTTGTCGGCGACTGTCGGCACGGCTTTTCGTTCCTCGACCCGCCTCGCCTCCACCTCGACCCCGATGGCTTCCGCCACCCGTTCCACTTGCTTGGCGGTGACCTTCACTCCCGCCAACTCTTCCAAGTCCTGTCCGCCGGCTTCAAACGATTCCTGGCTGCCCACACGACCCATCCTGCGCCGTATCCCAGGGCTGAAGCTCGTCCCGACAATATCCAGCTTTCGATCTTTCGGAATCACCCCGCCGCCACAGCGGCTCCCATGGTAATAGGCCCGTTCGAACTTCACCGCCCCCAAGACCGTCCACACGGCTTTCCAGCGGTAGTCCACAAAGCTCGCTGGATGCCCCGGCTCGCAGTCGGTCTCCTTCCCACCCTAGCCTTTCCCATCGGCCGCGATCACCTTCTCCAGCAGAACGGCTCCCCTCTGGTGCATCGAGTCCCGAATCGCCATCTCGCTGGCTTCCAAGTCCAGGAACCTCCGCCCTGACCCCGTACCCAAAAGACGGGAGAGCAGGACCGCTATTTCCTTCTCCATCTCCTGCGGAACTTCTTCTGCAATTTTTTTTCAGCTGCGCCAGCTCGGTCTCATCCTCCACGGCCCGTACCGGACGCAGCCGACAAATCTGTTCATTCACCTCGACCAGCTCCCCACACAGACCGACAAAACGATCGTAGTTTTCTAATTCCCGAGCCACTTTCTCCACCTCCGGCCCCAGCCGTAAGCTCTCCGCTCGACTCTTCCCTTTCTGGGTCGTGTTCCACAAGTACTGGGGCCCGTGCCCCTGGTGACCGGGTTGGGCGCAAGCACAGTTGGGCTTACCGCATTTCCGATAGTTGACCGAAATCATGCCCGGACGAAAGTCACCGAGGTTCTGCAGTTGCTGGTAGAGTTGGCTGCGTTTCTGCTCCCAGCCTTCCAAGTGTTCTGTCATGAGCGGGCTCCTTATCTGAATGCTATAACAGCATTCATATAATAGCCCCAAT
>JBGOVH010000408.1:0-3823 GCA_041478005.1 Terriglobia bacterium
CTCTTCAGGAACTCCCTGGGAACCGGTTGTGGGCTACTCTCGGGCTGTCCGGATTGGACCGCATGTTTATGTTTCTGGTACAACGGCAACCAATGTCGCTGGAGGGATCGTGGGACAAGGAGACGCTTATGCCCAGACAGTTCAGGCCTTGCGCAACATTGAAAGTGCTCTCAGCCAGGCTGGCGCCAGTCTCAAGGACGTCGTGCGAACGCGGATCTACGTGACCAATATTAACGAGTGGGAAAAAGTTGGAAGAGCCCACGGTGAGGTCTTTGGGGAGATTCGGCCTGCCACGACTATGGTGGAAGTGAGCCGGTTAATCAGTCCTGAGATGTTAGTGGAAATTGAGGCGGACGCCCTGATTCTTGAACCACATCAATAGAGGACTCCTTTTGGTGTTCCTTTGGGCCTTATTGGAAACAGCTTGCCGGGCCAAAGGCATTGTTTGTCATCCAGCTGCAGGCTCGACAATGGCGGACATTGAGCCTCGGCAATGGGGAATGCGAGGATCCGCCCCATAAGCCTGCACCTGGTCGCGGGCAAACTCGGCTTCTTCCAACCCGCACGTGATCAAGATGGTCCGCCCGGTGGTATCTACCTCCACCGCATGCTGGAGAGCTTGTTGAACAGAAAAGCAAAAAATCTTCTGCAGCATTTCAATGACGTAATCATAGCTATGGTCATCGTCGTCCAGCAGAACCACGTTATATAGTGGAGCGATTTCTTTCTTTTCTTGGTTCTTTATCTCAGGCGCTGTGATCGTTTGAGTCATATTCGGAGCCCTGGGCCCATCATAATGAAACCAGCCGAATTGAGCATGACAGCTCATCATAGACCAGCTGATTCATGAGGTAAAGAGAGGACCCCACAGAACTATCAGGGGGGCGCGGAACTTTGATGGGGCCGGGCTCTACTCCATAAGTTGTTTACGAATTGTAAATAGTATTGATAGAATTTTGATTCTAAGGTTATTGAGGACTTCGTAGTTGGGTGACACCATTTCCCACACCGCTCGTCGATAGAGAAAAAAAGCGAAGCAAAGCCTCAACTCGAATTTTCTTATCGCCGATGCAAACAAACCCGAGTTCTCAATGAGGTTAAGCTTTGACAAATAGGAGCTAAAATGACATTACATCGGCTTCAAAACGTAATTCTGATCAGTCTTGTGTGGGTTTTCCCAACCTTTTTTCTTTATGGGGCTGACAGGAAAGTGATCCGCCCAACCCAAGCCGGGGAGCCGCCAGCTCAGAGCTCCGCACCTCGCCTTGGAGGAATTCTCAGTCCCGGCATCCTGACGGGCGACACCCTTTATTGTGCTGGCGCAGGCAGCCGAGATCCCAAGACAGGCGAACATCCTGAGGGATTTGAAGCTCAAGTGAAACAGTCGCTGGAAAACCTCGGAGCCGTGCTCAAAAGTGCTGGGTTGGATTTTTCTGATGTCGTCAATTCTAATGTCTACATCACTGACATTAAGAACTTTCAGGCGATGAATAAAGTTTATAAGACTTATTTCGCCAAGAATCCACCGGCTCGCACCACGATTGCCGTACCTGCTTTACCCGGAGGCTCTCAGGTGGAAATTACTTTTATCGTCTCCCGTAACAAGAATCAAAAATACATTTACCCGGAAGGCATCAATCCAACCCCCAATGATCTTTACTCCATGGGGGTGTTGATTGGTGATACGCTTTACCTCTCAGGGCAGGGAAGCCGCCAGTATAAGACCAAGGAATTCCCCCCGGGAGAGTTCGAGGCTCACGTCAAGCAGACCCTGGATAATTTAGGTGCAGTGCTAAAGGCGGCAGGCATGGACTTCTCGAACGTGGTGAAATCCAACGTTTACCTTACGGATATGAATCAATTTCAAAGGATGAATGAAGTTTACAAAACCTATTTCAAATCCGATCCCCCGGCCAGAACGACGGTTGGCGTCAATGCCTTACCCTTCGAGATCCCACTGGAAATTGCCTTTGTCGCTTCCAAGGCCAAATCCTCAGCCAGTAATATTGTTCGTCCTGAAGGGGACAAACCTAACCCTGTCTTGAGTCCGGGAGTCCTGATTGGCAACATGCTCTTTCCTTCGGGAAAGGCAGGGTTTGCCGAAGGCGGCGTGCAAGCTCAAGTGAAAGAAGTGATGGACGGATTAGGACAAGTGCTCAAAACGGCAGGCATGGATTTTTCCAATGTGGTTGAGGGCAAAGTTTACCTGGCGGATATCAATGACTATGCCCAGATGAATGAGGTCTACCGGAGCTATTTTAAGACCGACCCCCCCGCGCGCACCTGCATTGCGGTCTCAAAACTGGTGCGTGACTCTAAAGTGGAAATCACTCTTGTAGCTGCCAAGTAAGGAGCCGGGGCTCGGTTAAACCCTATTCGCGCTCGTGCTCTTAGTCGTGCTCTCTCAATGGAGGAGGAAGCTTGAGCGAGAGCAAGAGAAAAAGTCTTCAAAGACCAAGGAGGTTTCCGATGAATCAACAGAGATTGACTCGTAGAAGTTTCATAAAGAAGGCCTCAGTGACTGGAGTCACGGCACTGGTCGCTACTTCCCGGACACGCTCGATTTTGGGTGCCAACGATCGCATCGCCATGGGCATCATCGGCTCGGGAGGGATGGGGCGTCACAATATGAACAAATTGAAGGCTCTGGGCGTAGAGTGGGCAGGAGTGTCGGACGTTTACGACATCAATCTCCAGAAGGGCATGGAGATTGCCGGTCCCAATGCAAAGGCTTATCCGGACTATCGCCGTTTGCTGGAGCGAAAGGAAATCGACGCCGTCCTCATTGCAACTCCAGAACATTGGCACCACGATCATCTGATCGCTTCCGTGCAAGCAGGCAAAGATGCCTATTGCGAGAAACCGATGTCTTGGTCGATACAGCAGGGTGAGAATATGGTCAAGGAAGTACACAAGACGGAGCGCATTGTTCAAGTGGGCATGCAGCGGCGCAGCTCTCCATTGGTTCACGAAGCCAAAGCCATCATTGACGAAGGACTCATCGGCGAAATCAACATGGTGCGGGCTGAATGGTACTGGAACGTGACTCTCAACCGGGACCCGAACCTTCCAGGAAAAGTCGATTGGGACAACTTTCAGGGACCCGCTCCAAAGAAGCCCTTTGATCCCATTCGGTTTCGCAGCTGGCGCTACTTTTGGGATTTTTCCGGCGGGAATATGACCGACCAGGGAACCCATCTGCTGGATGTGATTCAATGGTTTTGCGGAGCGGAGCAACCAATTGCCGCCCAAACTTATGGTACCGTCTACAAGTTGCAGCCTTCCGAAACGCCAGACACCTTTTGCGCCATTTTCGAATTTCCAAAATTCACCTGTACCTGGACACTGGCATACATGAACACCTTCATGAAGGGATGGGGGATTGTTTTCCAAGGACAGAAGGGGACCCTCGAACTCTGTGAAGACGGTTATCGTGTCTTTTCCGAGCCCTGGAGCGAAAAAGGCTACGATCGCTGGAAGATCCCCACGCCTGTCCGGCAAAATCTGGCCGGTGGCGCAACTGACACGGCGCCCCACGTTAAGAATTTTCTCGATTGTGTCCGCAGTCGCCAGCAGCCAAATGCCACAGTCGAAATCGGCCACCGGGCGGTACGCCCCTTGCACTTGGCCAACATCGCACATCATAACCGTTGTCGTGTTGAGCTTGGGGCGGATGGCAAGTCCATCAGGCTTGCGTAAGAAGCAAGGCCCCGTCAAAGTCCGCAAGTGATTGAACTGCGATTTGGCCCATGCTGACGTACGGGCTCAGTACTGCTATTTGCAATCACGGTGACGTATTCTGAAGCCGGTCCAGAACGTGGGA
>JBGOVH010000054.1:0-9623 GCA_041478005.1 Terriglobia bacterium
ACGGTCTTTCAAAGCCGAAAGGCGCTTGGAGTCTTCAGCCGACAAGCCACTGCCCAGGAAAGAGAGTGCCTCATTAAGGCGCATCGCCTGGGCCAGCAAAGGCTGCGGCTCAGCGCCAGAAACTCTAGGGAGTTGATCGGAATAAACTCGTCCTGCCAGAAACAAGCCAGTCCATAGCAATAGGAATAATGGCTTTTTCATGTTCTTCCTCCTTGGGGAATGGCCGCCCTCGATTAGTGGTGCAACTCTATCACATCCACGAATCACAGCATATACACGAAAAGGCAGAGCATCAGACTAGTACTAAATTGCAGAAGTTCGTGCTGTAGCCGGCCGCGTTGAGGCCGGCCGGGGTCGCCGCCCCCGGCTACAACAACATACGGGAACTTATGCAACTAAGTACTAGCGTGGACAAGTTGATGATCAGGGAGACTCTCTCCGATTGACATTTGTCTTAAGACTTCACTTTTGGCACAATAAGGACAGTCAGTAGTAGTTTCCAGATATCTAGAGGAATTTCTCATTCATGCGCGCCTTCTGTGCAGTGTTGACTTTATGGGTCGCAATCCCGTGTCTTGCGACTCCCCAGAATTCGGCCCAGGAGCCGGTCAACTTCCTCCGCGATGTGCAACCTATTTTCCAAAGTCACTGCCTCTCATGTCACAACGGTGAGAAACAAATGCACGGGCTTCGGCTGGACCGAAGAGCCGATGCGCTCAAAGGCGGAGACTCGGGCGTTCCGGCCTTCGTTCCAGGTAAGAGCTCCGAAAGTTTGATGGTGAAGTACGTAGCAGGTCTTGTCCCGAACATTGTGATGCCTCCGTTTGGTCCTCGTCTCAGCAGTGACCAGATCGATTTGCTGCGAAGGTGGATTGATCAGGGAGCTGAGTGGGAAGCCGAGATATCGACCGCGCAGGCTCCTCGCTTAAACCACTGGGCGTTTCAACCCCGGTCGCGCCCTGCGGTTCCAGCTATCAAGCAGCGCGAGTGGGTTCGCAATCCGCTTGACGCGTTCATACTGGCCAAGCTGGAAACTAAAGGTTGGAAGCCTGCTCCTCCTGCCAAGCCTCTTCAATTGTTGCGGCGCGTCTACCTTGATTTGATTGGCTTGCCACCTTCTCTTGTCGAACAGGAAGCTTTCTTGAAAGACTCATCGCCAGAGGCATTGGATCAAGTCGTAAATGGTTTGCTGGCCCAACCCGCCTACGGAGAGCGATGGGCACGGCACTGGTTGGATTTGGTCCGATATGCCGAAACGAATGGATACGAGCGAGATGCCACCAAGCCGCAGGTCTGGAAATACCGAGACTACGTGATCCGCTCATTCAACCAGGACAAACCTTTCAACCGATTTGTCCTTGAGCAGCTAGCCGGTGATGAGCTGTCGGATCTTTCCGAGCAGACTCTGATTGCCACGGGCTATTACCGGCTGGGCCCTTGGGACGACGAACCGGCTGATCCCATCGAAGATCGGTTCGACCAACTGGATGACTTTGTGAGCACGACCTCTCAAGCATTTCTGGGGCTTACGCTGGGCTGTGCCCGTTGCCACAACCACAAGTTCGAACCTTTGACAGCACAAGACTATTACAGCATGGTGGCGATCTTCAACGGTTTGGAGCGTCCCCGTGACGGTCGTACTGAACTGGATCTTCCTTTGGGAACACGGCAACAGTTAGTAGGTCTCCGCGCCAGAGATGAAAAGATCGGGCCTCTGGAAAAAGAGATTGCCCAGATCCGTGACGCCTTTCGCAAGCAACATTTGGAGTCTGGAAAAAGCTCGTTGTTCGCGGAGGCAGTGAAAGCGTTTCTCACCGATCCGAAGCAAAGAAGCGACGAACAACAGAAGCTGGTAAAGCAGCTCAGCCAGCAGCTCGAAGAAGAAGTGAATCAAGCTCTACCGGAGTACCTTCGGCAGCAAATCTCCCGGCGGGAGGAAGTAATTGCAGCGCTCCGCAGGGCAACACCCGATCTGCCACGCGGCTATTTCTTGCATGAAGAGACCCACAACCCGCCAGCGACCCATTTGCTGATTCGTGGCAAGGCCAGACAGCCAGGGCCTGAGGTCTTTCCGGCAGTACCAGCAGTTCTCACGAAGAGGCCGCTGGAGTTTCCCCCCTCAAGTGAAACCAGCCTCCGTCGCCTGACGCTAGCGAAATGGGTTGCCAGTCCGGAAAATCCTTTGACAGCGCGGATCATCGTCAATCGAATCTGGCAGCACCATTTTGGCGAAGGTCTTGTTCGCACTTCGAGTGACTTCGGAGTCATGGGTGAAAAACCAGCCCACCTGGAGCTGCTAGACTGGCTGGCTAACTGGTTTGTGGAACAGGGTTGGTCGTTCAAGAAGCTGCACCGGCTGATTCTGTCGAGCAACACCTATCGAATGAGCAAGCAGTGGGGTCAGTATGGCGGCGAAGACCCGGAGAACCGCGCCTGGTGGCGCTTTCCTTACACACGATTAGAGGTGGAGGCCATCCGGGATTCGATGCTGGCTGTGAGCGGGCAACTGAACCGGAGAATGTACGGACCAAGCATGTTCCCCGAGATCCCTGCAGCTGCCCTGCAAGGTCACAGTGATCCAGACAAAATCTGGAAGACCTCACTGGAAGAGGAACGGTCCCGCAGAACCATTTACAGTTTCATCAAACGCTCGATGATTGTGCCAATGCTGGAGGTGCTTGATCTCTGTGATACCACTCGGACTACTGCGAAGCGGACGACGACCAGTGTTGCCCCGCAGGCTCTCACTCTCCTGAATGGAGAGTTCGTCAATCAACAGGCCCGCCATTTTGCGGGACGCTTGCTCAGCGAAGCAGGCAACAATCCGGAATACCAGATCACTCTTGCTTACCGCTTAGCATTGGTACGACCAGCGACGTTCACTGAGCAGCAGGCAATGCTTGCATTCCTGACGCGGGAGGAGAAGGGCCTTCTGGAAGAGGGTGTCGATACCGAGAATGCTCGCATTCGCGCTCTGGAAGAGATGTGTCGAGTCATCTTTAACTTGAACGAGTTTGTGTATACGGACTAGGCAAAGATTGTTTGACCCAAAGGAGCAAGTGCAATGAATGAGCCATCCCGTTTTGTCCCCAATCCTACGCCCTGTGGCCAGGCTCGGCGAGAGTTTCTCTGGCAGATCGGAGGCGGTTTTGCAGGGCTGGCTTTGATTGATCTCCTTTCTCGCGACGGGTTCTTTGTTCACCAGGCCAAGGGTGCAGAAGTGACTGCTGCTCCGCGCAGCCTGCTAGCTGCCAAGGCGTCTCATTTTCCTGCCAAAGCTAAGCATGTTGTCTTCCTGTTCATGAATGGAGCTCCCAGCCACGTTGATACGTTCGACCCCAAACCTGCGCTGGCTCGATTCAATCAGACCTCTTACAAAGGGGATTTGCAGGTCGGCTCCAATGGGCGCCCAGTGGGATACCTGATGCAGAGTCCCTTCGAGTTCAAGAAGCATGGCCAGAGCGGTCTGGAAATCAGCAGTCTCTTTCCCAAAACGGCGCAGTTTGCCGACGATCTCTGTGTGATCCGATCAATGCATACCGACACGGCAGCTCACGCGTCGGGGTGCTTGCAGATGAATACAGGGAGTGTGATCATTGGCAAACCCAGCTTAGGGGCCTGGCTTAGTTATGGGCTGGGAACAATCAACGAAAAGCTTCCCAGTTTCGTGGTGATGACGGATCCACGCGGTGGGCCAATCAGCGGGCCGTCAAACTGGACGGCTGGATACATGCCAGCCTCCTACCAAGGGACTCTGTTTCGGAGCAGTGGAGCGCCTCTCTTGGATCTGGCCACACCTCTCGGAACTAGCGACCGAACCCAGCGTCACTCGCTGGACCTGCTCGGCCAACTCAATCGCGAACATCTAGAGTCGAGGCCGCAAGAGTCGGAGTTAGCGGCACGCATCTACTCCTACGAGCTGGCTTATCGCATGCAGACTGAGGCTTCAGAGGTTGTCGATATTGGCCAGGAAGACGCCAAAACCCGTGAGTTGTACGGGCTCACTGACCCGTTGACGGAAGATTTTGGCCGAAAGTGCCTGATTACCCGCCGACTGCTTGAAAAAGGAGTGCGCTTTATTCAGCTATACTCGGGGGGCGGTCACATTGAGGATACCTGGGACGGGCATAACGATTGCATTTCCAATCACAAGCTACACGCTGGGGAAACGGATCAACCTATTGCAGCTTTGATGGCTGACCTCAAGAGAACGGGATTGTGGGAGGAAACCTTGCTGATCTGGGGTGGGGAATTCGGCCGCACACCCACCAGTGAAGGAATAGGCAAACCCGGGCGGGACCACAACTGGCATGGATTTAGCATGTGGCTGGCCGGAGCAGGGGTTAAAGGAGGTCAAGCGATCGGTTCGACTGACGAGCTCGGATTCAAGGCAGTGGAGGAACCTTGTCACGTATCCGATCTTCACGCCACGATCCTCCACTTGATGGGACTCGATCACACCAAGCTAACATTCTTCTATCAAGGCCTGAACCAGCGGCTAACAGGAGTGCGAGGGAGAGTTGTTGAACGGGCGTTAGCTTAATGGCGATTTCCTCACATCAACTTTTTTTGTTCCTCTAATAGATGGGGTCACATCTCATTAATCATTATTAGCTGGAGGGGCCGACCAGGTGGGAGAGAGTCACAGTCAGAATATGAGAGGAGCTTTATAGGGAAACCACTACCCGAATAATTATTAATGAGATGTGACCCCATTTTCATGACAGCGGTGCTCCAAGAATTCTGGTTTATCCTCGGCAATTTTCTCAGGATCCTTCGCTTTTCCTTCCCCTTCCCATCAGGCTTGTTAGCCGCTCGGAAATTTCTCTTAGTTTTTGGCGATTCTCTTCTTTGTCCTTGGTAAGATTAGGCTGAAATCGGTAGGCTCTGTTTTTGACCTGAATCTTTAGCTTGTCCCCAGTCTCGACATCGACGATCTCCTGCAGCTTTGCCGAAAAAGCGTCTTTAGAGTCGCCTGAAGGCACATAGGAAATTACATAGCCGTTCATTCTCAGTCGGCCGGCGCAATTCCCGAAAGCATGATCATGGATTACCGGGTAGACCCCAAAATCGAGTTTCTCTAATTGCCCTTTTACTTCTTGTGCAACCAGCGGTCTGCCTTCACTCTGGGCAACGGCCAACAAAGCGGATAAGATTCCTCTTGCTTCATCAAACTTCTCATTCCTGACCAAATCCTTGGCTGCATCCGCAGCTTTGCTTAGATTTTCCTTTTTTATTTGGTGAGCCCTGGCGTTCTGAGGGTCAAGAGCGAGGGATCGAATTGCATAAGCCAGCGCATTTTCGTTTAAGGGAGTGACGTAATTCCCGTGAGCCATGGCAGATTCTGCTTTTTGAAGCAGCGTATTGCGGCTCTCTAGTTGCCGGGCTTCTTCGGCTCGAAGGCTTTCGTGCAAATCCCGCACTTCGTTGTTATTCGGGAAGTAATTCTGCAATTGTCGAGCCTGAGCTTTGGCTCCGTCCGTGTCCCGACTCAAAACCCTTCGTTGGATCTGACGGATGTTCTCATGCAGAATTTGTTCCATCTTTTCTTTGACGAACGGATCGGCGGGTGCCAATCCACTGAGTTGTTTGATCAAATCAGATGCGTTTCCGGAGGAGGGAGGAAAGAATTTTCCTGAATTGACCGCAAACGATATCTGTTGATGGAGCTCCTCGATTTTCCGTTCTTGTTCGGTTTCAACAGAGGCAGTAATGTCACTGGGCTTTTTGATCTTGCTCCTTACATTCTTGAGTTCCCGCACTGCCTCCCCATCTCGGGGAGAAACTTTGAGAAGGTTTTCTATGGCAACGCGAGCCTCTTCCCACCGGCCATTCCGTTGGGCTGTTTTGCTCTGCCGCCAGTAGTACTTTCGGATCTGATCCTTTAACCCGAGGGCGAGCTGGTTTTGCGGATCTCTATCTAAGATTAGATCACACTGTCGGCCTGCCTCCAGAAAGCGTCCCCGGTCGAAAAGATCCTGAGCGGTCTGTTGTGGATCAGCCGGAGGAGGCGCTTGAGGCTCAAGTTCTTGAAGCTGCAGTGTAATTTTCGCTGACTTCCCAGATTCAATGACGAAGGCTTGCGAAGACGGAGCGTATCCCTCTTTTTCAACTCTCAGGCTGTAGCTTCCGGGGGCCAGGGATTCCAGATGTAAGGGGGACCTTCCTCGAATCTCTCCGTTGATTAAGACAATCGCTCCAGGAGGCGAAGATTGAATATCCAAGCTGTTTAAGAGAGTTGTCCTCGGGTTGCGGAGTAACAGGGCTCCTATGACTGCACCGGCCACCAAAGCCACCGCTGCCAATAAGAAGATTGGCCATCCTTTTGGCTTCAACTCTTCCAATTCTGTCTCATCGTTTGTTTCGGAGGGAGTGGACTCCGTCGATTCCAATGAGTTTGGCTCGCTCGCAATGGGCGCTGGCTGGCTGGAAAGGGATTCACTAAAGTCTCGGATTGAAACGTCCTCCGGTACCAGGGTGGTGTTCTGCAGCCATGTAATTTCCTCTGATCCCCCGCAAAGCGCTTTTGAATCGAGGTCGGAACCCACTTCAGCGTTTTCAGAAAGATCGGCATCCATTTGCGTTTCGCCTAGCTCTGCTAGTACTCCACGGAAGTCCACAGGCGCCTCGCCCAAGTCTGAGCACGTTTCTGTTGCCACAGCTTGAGATTCGATTGATGGTTGCAGTGCGGAAATTGTCTGGACTGTGCCTGGTTTCCCCGATGTTTCGGTCAAAGCTGTCAGCGTTGCAACCGTTTGCATCGATGTGCAGTCACGGGTCTCTTCTAAGGCTTCTTGACCGCTTTGATTGGGTTGGATGAAATTGGCAGGGTTCTCGATAGCCGGTTTTTCTGTCTCTGCATCTTCTATTTCTTGAAGTCGCTGTTGAGTGAGTTCCAGGTAGTCATGCATCGTGCGATTCTTGGGTTCCAGCTCACAAATAAACTTGAATGAAACCACAGACTCTTCGTAGTCCCCTTGATCGAAGTGCTGCATGGCTTCTTTCTTAAGAGTATCGATGTGAAGGACTAACTCTTCTTCTAGACGCTGGTCTTCCCATTTTCTTTGTGCTTCTTCCAGAAAGGTGACTGCCTCCCGATTGCCAGGATCCACATCCAAGGCTTCGTTCATAATCGTCATAGTGGCGCTGTAGTCTTTGTTCTCGATTGAGGTTTTGCCTTGTCGTAACAGATCATTTATATGAGACATAGTGGGTGATACCTGCCCTTTCTCCGCTATGGAGTCAAATCGTACCCGCAATGCTTCGATAAAATCCTCAAGTCGCCTGACATTCTGTTCATACGCGGACTCTAATTGCCCGACGGAACATTCCACCTGGTCTCGAACGCGCTCCATCTGCAAATGAAGACTTGTGATTTCCTCTTTGCGTTGAAGGCTCTCTTCAAGCTTCAGGTTCTCCGGTATCTTTTCGATAATCTTGAGGATTTCCTCAAAATACCCCTGAATCTCTTCACGACTCAAGATGGAAGCGTCATTCTGGCTTTGATCCAAGGATCTTGCCTTCTTAAGAAGGCTTTCGAGATCCTGCAAATTCGATTTAGCCGCCGCAAGCAGGCTCTTCAAGTCTGGCATCTCAATTACACCTTTGTCGCTTTCAAGCCGGTTATTGTGACAAAAGAAGCTGAATCGCCAACCCCGGGGAGTTTCTTACTGACAGAGTTCTTCCTAAGTCGTAACCGGATAAATCGAGTATCGACAGCTAGGGCGCTTTTTCGTTCTACCCTTCCGCACCAAAAGTGCAATTTTTCAACCAAGTTAGTTATAATGCTTGATCCTCAAGATGAGTATCCGCTGCTTCCGCGCGGTTGAGGCACAGCCAGATTAGAAATTCAAAAGATGCAGGAGCTCGAAACTAATGACCGATAACCTTTCGACCCTCTTAAGCAATATGCATCCGGCCTCATCACTGTCAGAGTTAACGGGGCAAGCCTTGGCGGCTGAATTGGGGGAATTGAGTGATTTGCAGGTCTATCCGCCTTCAATCACGCCTTTTCATCACTCCGTGTTTTTCTTGGGCCGGCAAGGCGAAAAGAAATTTCTGGGTATCCTTTGCACAGACTCCATCTGGCAAGACAAGTTCACAGGGTCAACCACGACAGTCAACACTGCCGGAGGCCAATTAAAGCTCACCCGGTGTGTCACCACGCCAGAAAATGCTGCCGTCCTGAGGACCCTTTTGCCGTTTCTGGTGGCACAGACACTTGGCCTTCGGAAGTCAGCCGGATGTGGAGACCGGCTCGGGCTGGCGACGCCGGGACATATTCGAGCCATCCGCCATTCCTCTATGGCTCCCATTTTGCCGCAGCAATCTATGCGGGAAAATGCTCGGACCGGGCGAACGCCGCAGGAGGTTATGGACGATGCTATGTGGGGTGTTTTTCAAGAAGGTTGGCGGGACGGGTTCGGAGCAGACGCAGACCACCTCAAGACCACAGCTGATATCGATCTCTGCGCTGCGGCCGGCTACACATTCTACACCGTGGATCCTGGTGAATATGTGGACAACAGCGCCAGCACAGTGTCTCCCTCAGTGCTTCAGGCAAAGCTGGAAAGCTCGGATTGGCACTCTCTGGAAACCGATCAGAACGACCTGCAATGTCGATTAGCTGACCGGCCGCTGGATTTGGGAGAGTTTAAACTGACGATTGGTAGCGAAGAGTTGCTGCGAGCGTCAGCCAAGTATGGTCGGGCCGTAGCGCACACGGCTCGGATGTACCGTCATCTGTCGGAGGTCATGGGAAGCCGTCCGTTCGAGCTGGAGATGAGTGTCGACGAAACCGAAACGGTCACGACTCTGGCAGAACACATTTACGTTGCCAACGAGCTCAAGCGTTTGGGGGTTCGATGGGTGAGTCTGGCTCCTCGTTACGTTGGGACTTTTGAGAAAGGTGTGGACTACATCGGCGACCTTGCTGAATTCCAGCAATCCCTCGTCCGTCATTTGGCGGTAGCCAAGACCTACGGCCCGTACAAGCTCAGTCTCCACTCCGGTTCTGACAAATTCAGCATTTATCCGATTGCTGCAAGAGTTGCGGGTGATCTGATTCATCTCAAAACAGCAGGGACCAGTTATCTGGAGGCTTTGCGCGCCATCGCTACACTCGAGCCCGCGCTTTTCCGAGAAATTGTCACTTTTGCAAAAGAACGATATCCGACCGACCGGGCGTCCTATCACGTTTCTGCGGAGGTGGAAAAAGTTCCCGATCTCAGTTCTCTAGCCGACACGCAGTTAGGACAGGTGTTGGACCAATTTCATTGCCGGGAAGTATTACATGTCACTTTCGGTTCGGTGCTTAATCATACTCCATTTCGGGAGCCCTTCTTCAAGTCCCTGCGTGAGAATGAGGAGACCTATTATCAAATGCTGGAAGCTCACTTTGACAAGCACTTGAGGCCGTTTAACTAATGGTTGGTCTGGGATCGCAGGTCGGGGCCACCGGTTTCGACGATTGCAGACAGCTAATATTACTCTGTGAAGTCGTTATTGGGTGGCAGACATGGCGCTTTTGGCGATGTCTGCGTCCTGGTTCGCACACATGGCAAACAGCGCGATGTGTCTGGGGTTTCTACATTTTGACGGCGGAATCGAAGACGTCAACGTCC
>JBGOVH010000211.1:0-5331 GCA_041478005.1 Terriglobia bacterium
ACGCTCTCCCTCTGCCAGATGTTTTCAGGGATGTGGAGAACCTTCCGATAGTAACCGGCCCACCAGCCAATGGGCCCTCGATAGTCGGGAATCCGAACAGATTTCCACGAGCCATCGCCCCGCCAGACTCGCGTGATGTCCTTCAGGTCTTCGGGTTCTTCCATGCGAAAATCGAAGATGTCGAGGGCGAGTCTGTCCCGGGTCGACAGAGTTGCTGGCGTATGGTCCTCGAGAAAGGGAGCGTATTTCTTTTTCAGATTTTCCAGGCCACCGCGGAACTCTTCCCTGGTCCTCATTGCCTTGCGACGCGGAAAATCCGTGCTCGGGTTATTCCGCGTAGACTCGAGTTCTATTCGGGGCAACACTGGGGGCAACTTTTCGCTCAGGCCCTTGCGGTCGGGAGGCGGTGTCTCGAGCGCAAGGGCAGCGAAAAAGTCTCGTCGCTGCGAGGCTTGGCCAGTTCTTCCGGATTCTGTCTGAGCCAATATCCCGAGAGGATTGAGGATCAGCAGCAACAATACACGACTCATCGTTTTCATTGGGCCACCTCAGAATTAAATTCAGCCTCAGCCAAGTCAAGCCTGATCATGAATGAATAATGAGATGGTGACCCCTTTCCTTCCATAGTAAAACTCTCCCCAGTTTTTCCTCGAATGGATTGCGTTGCCCGAGAGAGACCGCTGTAAGCCCCGCTATCTTGCTGGTTCATTCCGGTTTTTCTGATATTGCTGTTTGGCCATGCTGGCGGTGATTTCGCGGAAGGGCTGACCGGAAGGATGAAGCCATGGCAAGTCACCCTCCGGAAAGAGAAGATAATCGGAACGCCGAACCAGATAGCCGCGAATCTGTGCCAGCGGGGCATCATCGTTAATATAGTCCACCACGAAGATGTCACCGGACGGCATTTCAACCCATCCGGAATACCCGGCATCCCGGTGAACACTGCGATCAACATCGAGCACAAAAGTGCGGCCGGGATAATAAGATGTCATATACCAAGGCCTCTCTTGACCCCGTTCCCTGGCCAGACGCGCAGGGATATCCTCCGTAACCGGTTTACGCGGTATGACGTCGGAAGGCCTTTCGAGTTTTGCGGCCTCCTGAGTCATCACATGCATCGCCAGCATTTCATTGGGCATGTCCAGGCGGTAGGTAATGCACAGCTCTCCTGATTTCAGCAAGCCTGGTTTCGGACGCCCCTCCAACCCCATGAGCCAGGTCTCAAAAGGACCCCTCCAGGTTTTGCCTCCATCGTGCGAGATGACTTTCAAACCGCCGCTGGGGCGCCGTTCCAGTTCAGCCGCCACATTACGCCCAAAGCCCACCAGCGTCCTATCGTCGAGTTCCACATAGTTGACCTCGGCGAGTTCGAATCCCGGTTTGCTCGGTAAGAAGACCAGGGGGCCCCAGGTATTTCCATGGTCCGATGAAAAGGAAATGGCCGGCCCCTTGCTCTGGTCTTCCTCGGACAGAGCCAGCAGAACTCTTCCGTCACGCAGTTGGGTGAGTGCGGGAACAATGCCGGGGTATTCAGAGCCATCCGTATTTCGCAACAAGATGTCTTTGGGGCCAGACCAGGTTGCCCCAGCGTCGGCGCTCCGCCACATCTTATTGACAACCTTGTCCATGGTTCCATTGGCAGATCTGATGAAATCGGCGACTAGCAGCAGTGTTCCGTCGCGCAGGTAGAGGATTCTGGGACAATTGATGGACGAGCCAATTTGCCAGCTCTCTTTGATTCGGGAGAGACTTTCCTGGTATCCGGCAATCGCATCTTGAGCCAGCCAGGCACGATTTTTCTCTAACTCCTCGACTGTAGTGACGCATTCGATCAGGATTCGACGGTCCGACCAGCTCTTTCCACCGTCGAAGCTGCGTCGCACAGCAATTCGGGAAAACGGGTAAGGCCCGTGTCCCATGCATTCCCGATAAATACAAACCAGCGTTCCGTCTGATGTCATGGCAATATCGGGAAAAGCCTCGTAGATATGGTCATCCCGCGAAACAACACTCTTCTGGATCGAAAAGAGGCTGCTGCCGGACAACAGTATGAACACGGTAACAGCGATAACCGGAATACGATTCAACCTAGAAAGCTTTCGCAAACTCACCAGTTTTCGGGTCATTGATGTACATCTCCTTTTCAAGACTCTCCCTGCTCGTTCTCGTACTCTTGCTCATTTGAGCGAGCTGGTCAACATCCTGCCTACCCTGCAGTCTCTCCCATAGTCTGTAGGGTGCGTCCTTGCCGGGTTAGAGGTAATTGGCATTCGACGGCAGCTTCGTCCAGTTGTCAAGGTTCTTCTTGGGCGCTGCCCAGAGCGAAACGGCCATTCGTGTTGTCATCTATTCTCTCCTTGGAGTAGCAAGTGTTCGAATCGGAATTGTAGGTTTTTTTAAAGGTCGGCAAAAGGTAATCTTTTCTCAGCTTGGTGGAAAATGCCCTTGTTCGCAACCCCTGGCCTTACCAACCCCACGTACAACTGTCCGAGCCGTTCGCCCGGCAGGATCATTTCATGCGCGCTCGACATCGGCTTGAACTTGCTCGATGTTTACCAATCCGAGGGCTAGTGGGAGACTGCGGCGCAGCTTGTACGGGAAAAGCGTAACAAGGTCTTGATCTCACCCATGAAATCACCCCTAAGGATATCGACCGGGCGGCCAGGCTCTTCGGTTACGTCGATCTCCACCGTTTTCACACGGCTGACATCGACGAAAAGACGCTCGAGAACTGGGATGTTTTCTATCTTGGCAAGTACGAACTCACTCAGGCAGAATAGAAGTCGGACGGGTGCGAAAGACCCGAGGAGGCTGGACTCAGAATTCTATGTGGAGGCGGGTTCGCTGATCCGGCGGGTTGGTTAGACCTGGGCGCGCGACACGGTGAGCGCCCAACCCAACGCCTCAAGTGGAACGGCCTTAGGCTGGCCATAAGTCCAAAGAGAAGCCCGGTTGACCAGTCACTTTCAACGAGGAGGGTTCATCACAAATGATGCAACAAAGCTGGCTAGCCCTCTCGTTCTGCCTTATTTCATTGATGCTGGCTTGTGCAGCGCCCGGCAACAGACCACGAGATCCTTACGCTGTTGATGAACAGCAGACCAAGGAAGCCCTGCAGTTGTTTCAGGCAGAACCTCCTCTAACCATTCTTTCCAACGCTCATCCTGACGCGCAGTGGTTTCCAAAGGCTGGATTGGGACTCTTTATGCACTGGGGCATCCATAGCGTCGCCGGAATTCAACCTTCCTGGGCAATGATCAAGAACTATCCGGCGGGGGGTGATCCGAGGTTTTACCCACCGGACAAGTATTATGCATTAGCCGAAAAGTTTAATCCCCAAAACTACGACCCTGACAAATGGATGGCAGCGGCACGCAAAGCCGGGTTTACCTATGCCGTGCTCACGACGAAACACCATGACGGTTATGCGCTCTGGCCCACCAAGTATGGCGACATGAACACGGGCCGTTATCTGGGAGGTCGTGATCTGCTCAAACCTTACGTGGAGGCCTGCCGCAAGTACGGGCTCAAAGTTGGGTTCTATTTTTCTCCCAGGGACTGGCACTATCCAGGCTATCCAATCGATGATGTAGATTTCGACTACAACAAACGGTTTAAGCATCCTCCCGTCAGTGACCCGGAGCAGAATCGGCGAAATTTTGAGACGTTTTATGCTTACACGATTGGCCAGTTGAGAGAACTGCTCACCCAATATGGAAAGATCGACCTTCTTTTCTTTGATGGGATCAGCTGGTACCCCTTCACGGATATGCGGGCAAGACAGACTTTAGAATGGGTTCGGAAACTACAGCCGGGCATCGTGATCAATCCCAGATGGGACAACATAGGCGATTACCAGACACCGGAAATTGAGCTACCGAAAGGACGCCCCCAAGGTTGGTGGGAAGCCTGTTATATCTGGCCGAAGGGCCACTGGGGGTATGTACCCTCTGAAGAGTTCGAGACGCTTTCCTGGGTCTTCGAGATTCTTGTGGAATGCCGCACCTGGGGAGGCAATCTCCTCCTCAATGTTGGTCCCCGGCCAGACGGCACCCTGCCTGCTCCCTTCTATGAAAACTCCGAAAAGCTAGCCCAATGGATGGCTCACAGCGGAGAATCGCTAATCGGTGCGGACCCAACGCCGGGCGATCAGCGCAGTAATGTGCCCATCACTCGACGACCCGGGATTTGGTATTTGCATGTTCTCCCCAAACACCAGGGCCCGGTGGAACTGCGGGACGTCCCAGTTCCACGAGCTGTGAAGCTACTCCGCACTGGTCAATCGATCCTCTACCAGCGGGGTAATCAGCTTGTTCTGCAGATTCCTTCCAACGCTCGTACGCCGCTGGACGACGTTATTGCCGTCTACTGGAACCAGGAACCGTCAGCGGGCCGATAGATGATCTCTCAGGGGTCTTTGTGTTCTCTTGTGGAAAATCCAAACCGATGGAGATCACTGAGCTGTCGGCCTTCATTGATTTCAGAATGCCGGAGCCATTTCTCGTTGCAACGTCAGGACATCGATCCTAACCATCTCATTCATTTCAATGACCCCTCTCGAGGGTAAGGGAGATCGTGATGCAATTTCTTTCGATCTTGGTATTGTTGGCAGGAGGTCTCGTAGCATGCGCGGAGGCGGCTTCTCGTGACGTCATCTATTGTTTCGACTTTGGAGGGGACTATCAGGAAGTCGCTGTGGGTTTCACGCCCGTCTCCCGGGTCTACCGCAGCCCGAAATATCTCTGGATCGACAACGTCAGTGAAGAAGAGCGAATCGAGGAACCCGACCCATTGCTGAGAGATTTTGTTGGCGGCTCAAAAGGAGAGTTCTGGATTGGCCTCGATAACGGAGACTATGAGATCACCCTTATCATGTACGACCGAAGGCGAACACATGGACCGTTCGCGGTCTATCTGCAAGACCGGCCGGCACAAAAGAATGTCAGCCTCAAGCAAGGTGAACAGCTGCGTCTGTCATTTCCGGTAAGGGTTGAAGACAAGAAGTTACGGCTCCGAATCGAGGCGGAACCAGGAAAGCAATTTGCCCTCAACGGTCTCATTCTTTCGGGTCCTCCGGGAAAATCAGCCCAGCCCCTGTTTGAGGAGGCGCCACACGACTTCTTGCCCAGTACTGAGCAGGTCCTCCGAGAAGGAGCAGCTGACGCACGCGTGGCCCTTCGGCAACTGTGCGACTGGCTGCTG
The DNA here is from genome assembly GCA_041478005.1 of Terriglobia bacterium. Taxonomy (GTDB): domain Bacteria; phylum Acidobacteriota; class Terriglobia; order Versatilivoradales; family Versatilivoraceae; genus JBGOVH01. The sequence continues at coordinate 5,203 of JBGOVH010000211.1, forward strand.
GCGCACCGCCTACCCAATGGTTTCCTGGGTGACTATGAACCTGGAGCAAAGTCTGTTTCGTACTACTGGTATACCTCAGCCTATCCCATCCGGACTCTGCTGGCTGGCACCCAGATCTTTGGCGAGAAA
>JBGOVH010000086.1:0-8330 GCA_041478005.1 Terriglobia bacterium
GAACTTTCGCCAGGTTGTCTGCCAACACCATCATTGAGATTTCCCGTCTCGGTTCTTTGCAGGAAGCCCGAGATGTGGAAATCCAGTTGCGCCAAGGCGTGGCAACTTTTGAGGTTCGATCGTCAGATGGGAGCTTCAAAGTACTGGCACCCTTGTTCACAACCCTGGTCAGGAATTCAGCCAGCTTTCGTATGGACGTGGATACTGACGGATCCGGACGTCTGATGGTTTTTGAGGGGCGGACCGAAGTGGATGGGCAGGCAACCCATCTCTATCTGCGCAACGGAGAAACCGTGCGGTTTATGAGTGATGATCCGGAACGCTACTATCTCGAGACCAGTTATGTGCGTGATGATTGGGATCGCTGGAACGAAGATCGAAATGCCTACCTGGCAAAGGTAACACGAGACCGGTATCACGATGGGGACAGGGGTTGGACCACGGCAGATCTTGACAATTACGGATCATGGTACGACGTCTCATCCTATGGGTGGATCTGGAGGCCTCATATTGGAACCGACTGGGTTCCCTTCAGATCTGGGCGTTGGTGTTGGTACGGGTCATTAGGATGGACCTGGGTTTCCTATGAACCTTGGGGATGGGTCCCTTATCATTATGGTCGCTGGGCATACATCAATTCTTACGGTTGGTCCTGGGTTCCAGGGGCACGTCATGTTCCCTGGTGTCCAGGGGCAGTGAGTTGGGTCGAAGGCCCCGATTGGGTCGGCTGGGTCCCTTTGGCGCCTTACGAACCGTGGTATCCCTATTATCAAAACTCCGGGAATGTTTTTGTCTCCAGGAATTACGGTCACCGCGGCGCCTGGACATACCTCCCGCACGATTCCTTTGTAAATGGCACGCCAATTGGAAACTTCAGAGGACCTAGAGATCCACGAGATGGAGGCGGTCGAATCATTGCAGGACAACCCCGAATTCAGCCCACTACGGCCAGCAGAATGCCAGTGGCAGGAAATAACCCAGGAAGAATTTTTACAAACGACGACTTGGAAGCTCGCAGAAATCTACGAGAACAGATGCTGCAGACAACAGGGCATTGGAATGGGCAAGACGCTTCCACCCATGCGGAGGTAGAGCGGCTTCGGAGAGAAAGGGATCTTTTGGCTTCGCGTAGTGTCTCTTCCGGCGGGCGGGGTCCAGGGGCGGGAACAGGCGTCCAGGTCATCAATGGCAGTGGCGGCGGACCAAAGATCACTTCAATCGAAGGGGAGTCTCGTCGTTACGAGAATTGGGGTAGGGCCCAGGAAGCGGATCTTGCTGAGCAACGGCGCCGGCTGCAGCAGTTTGGTTCAGGGAATGCGGTCACTCCCGTTTCTGGAGGATCTCAGCCGCAATCTCCGTCTGCTCCCTCGAATGACGGAGCCTCCCCCAGAGAACGTATATATCAGGTTTATCGCAGCCGCTCCGACGGAAATGGCGGCGACCGTTTTTCCAACCGCGAGCAACAACAAAACTCTTTTGGAGGACGAACCAGTCAAAGCACCCCCTACACTCCTCCACCTTCATCTACAACGCCAGCACAGCAACGCTCCTCGCCCTCTTACACCGCTCCGCCATCTTATCCACGATCGGAGCCTTCGAGGGCACCCATTTATCACGCACCTTCGGCACCTTCGCCTCCCAGTGTTTCCCACTCTCAATCGATCGATTCCAGTTCTGGAGCGAGCGCTCAAGAGAGCAGGTCATCTGGGAACGGCCGCAGCCGATGAGTTCTTCCCCACACTTGACACTAAGAAACGAAAGCGTAGAATCGATCTGTATGAAGACGGGGTCTTCTTAACCCAGGAAGAATTTTCAATATCCTGTGAGGAAGATTCCGGCCTAAATCCGCTTTAACAAACAAGCGGATGCGGGGGAACCAATCGACGGATTTCATCAAATCGAGGAATTCGTCGCGGGGCGAATCGAACCGCCTGCACCGCATGGTGCGAACCGGTTTGTAGGGCAGCTTCCCGGCCCGAGCCCGCCAGCTAACCTCGCCGGCGCAAGCGGAAGGCAAGATGAAAAAGAAATGTTGCTTCACACCCGAGGCCACGAGTCTCCTGCCCCTGCAGTCAACTCGCGGCCTTTATGTCTTTAGGGCAGACTCTTATCCTTTCTTCCTTCCGACGTCCTTTTATTCTCAACGAAAAGGAGCTCGGATCTAAATGCCCCACCCCACTGAAGCACAATCCGAAGGCGTATCAAGAGTAGTCGTAGCCACTTCAGTCATGCTTTCTTTCATATCGTTTTGGCGTGCCGCTGCCATTGTGCTAAACGACCTCGGATCGTCAGCATATTATGTCGGCGGAATTGCCGAACAGGCTATAGGTCACGCGGCACCCTGGTTCATTTTTGGGGTCATGCTCTTCTCCTACGCCGTGCGGATGGTTTACGTCGAATCTTGCAGCATGTTTACCCGTGGAGGCGTTTATCGTGTTGTGAAGGAAGCCATGGGCGGAACATTCGCTAAGTTCTCAGTTTCAGCCTTGATGTTCGATTACATCTTGACGGGTCCCATATCGGGTGTATCCGCAGGACAGTACATAGTCAATTTGATTGCCCAAACAGTGACTTACTTTGGACACCCCTGGACGCCATCGGCGGCAGACGTGAATCAAATTGCGGCCGGGATCGCCATTTCGACTACACTTTATTTTTGGCGCCGCAACATCAAGGGTATCCATGAATCCTCAGATGATGCTCTGAAGATCATGTATGTCACCACGGTTATGGTTGTCATGCTTATTCTGTGGTGTGGTCTGACCTTCATGACTCGACCCGAAACCCGGAAGTTGCCTCCAGCTCCCCTGCCTCAAAATTTGACATTCAACCACGACGCTGTCGGATGGTTGCCAAACATTGCTCCAGGGACTCTGCGGGAGTTGCCGACTGAAGCTCGTCCGGCCACGGCATCTCAGGCCGAAGACGTTCCCCGCGAATCACACCAGGGGATCCCGCCCACGGCAGGGGCCATAATGGGCTTGATTGGAATACTGATTGCGTTTGGCCATTCCTTTCTCGCCATGTCAGGGGAAGAGTCTTTGGCTCAAGTGAATCGCGAGCTCGAATATCCCAAGCACAAGAATTTGATGCGCGCCGGCATGGTGATTTTTGTCTACTCGCTCCTGTTTACGTCGCTGGTCTCATTCTTTGCCTTTGCCATTATCCCGGATTCCGTCCGCCCGCAATTTACGAATAACTTGATTAGTGGAATCGCCATGCATTTGGTCGGGCCTGAATCACTTAGGCTGATCTTCCAGGCATTTATCGTGATCGTGGGATTCTTGATGCTTTCGGGTGCGGTAAACACAGCGATTATTGGATCCAACGGTGTGCTTAGTCGTGTGAGTGAGGACGGTGTGTTAACGGATTGGTTCCGTGCGCCTCACCGGAAATATGGGACTTCCCATCGCATGATCAACATGATTGTCATCCTGCAGCTTCTAACTATTATTGGTTCGCGCGGAAACGTTTATATGCTAGGTGAGGCTTACGCTTTTGGTGTGATCTGGTCCTTTGCTTTTAATGCCCTGGCGATGCTAGTGCTGCGCTTCAAAGACAGGACCCCAAGAGAATGGAAGGTGCCTGGAAATCTGAGACTCGCAGGCAAGGAAATTCCGTTAGGCCTCGGAGCAATCGCTCTAGTCTTATTCTGTGTGGGGGGCATCAACCTCATAACGAAGCAGGTGGCTACCATCAGCGGAATCAGCATAACGGTTGTTTTTTATTCCATATTCCTTATCTCGGAGCGAATTAACGAGCGGCGGCTCCAAGCCGGACATTTGGCCCTCGACCAGTTTAATGTCCAACCGCGTGAGGACATCTCGAATTATTCGGTGGAGATTCGTCCGGGTAATACACTGTGTCTGGTGCGAGATTACAACACCTTAGAACATGTCAAAAAGGCTCTGGAGCTGACACACACCGGCAAGAGAGATCTAGTCGTCATGACGGTTCACTTGCATCAAGGAGCTTACAGTGGTTACAAGGATATCGCGGAAAGGGATGTCTTCACCTCTTACGAGCAGCTCCTCTTCAGCAAGGTGGTCGCACTGGCTGAAAAATCCGGTAAGCACGTCGGCTTGTTGGTGGTCCCATCATCGGAAGTTTTTTCGGCCATTGCCCAGACTGCCGCGCAGCTTCATTCTGCCGAGATTATTGCCGGAAGTTCATCGGTAATGACGCCGGCAGAACAGGCCAGACGCATGGGAATCGCCTGGGAACGTCTTGTCAAACGCTCTCATCATCGGGTGGTCTTCCGTGTCGTTGAGCCCAATGGCGCCGTGCATGATTTCTTGCTAGGGGCTCATGCGCCCGAGCTTTCCATGGAGGAGATTCATCTTATCCACAAGCTCTGGTTGGAAATGGCTGCCGAGCCGGGCGGAGAGAATTTGCACCACAAAGATGTCGTCACCATCGCTTTAGCCAGGCTGGAGCAGGAGCTTAAGGGGGAAAACAGAAAAAACGCATTTGAAGAAATGCGCCTATTCACAGGAGAACCGCAGAGTGGGGAAAAGGTGAAAGTTAGGCAAGAAGTCTAGGATTCCTCAAGGCGGCACTACCGGAGATGAAAATGGGATGTAGGGAACGCTGCGGCGAGCGTTTCCTACAAACCTTTACCTATTTTCAAACGATCAGGAACATGCTCTCATGCTCGAATGTTGACCCAAACATGGACGTGCGGGGAACCCCGGAAATACCAAACCATGTTTGGGCTCTCCAGTTGCCATACATCCCAAACGCCGTCATTGCCAATATCCATGTTCTTGTAAAAGGACATTGCGAGACTGTTTAAGCCACCGTTCTTCTTGATGTATCGCATGGCTTCATCTGCATCTTTCTTGCGGAAAGGCAGCAGTAGGTCTGACAGAACCTTTTCAACCAGCTCCTTTTGATCCCGGGTCATTTCAGAAACCGGCAACCCGTCCAAGCCAGATTCTTTCTTTAGTTCTACCGTGCTGGTTGCCTTCTCTTCCCTTGGGTCTCCCAAGAGGGCCATGGCGCGCTGCTTTCCATTCAAAGCCTGGAAAACTTCATTGGCTCTTTTCGCCTGGTACCAGTAGACATTGCCGGGGTGGTCTGGCTTCTCATTAAAACTTTGAGAGGCATGTCCGTAAAAAATTGGCCCCCCAAAGGCGGCGCCATCCACCGAATCGCCATCGCATCGCATGGTGCAGTGCCTTCCAGTCAGTACAAATTCAAACTTCCCGTTGCCCGGCTGTCCGAATATAGCCACCGAATAGTTGCCCAGTCCCCCAGCATCCTCTTGCATGTGAACCATCACTTTCTCAAAGTACTCGGGATTGTGCACACCCTCAAAAATCTCCTTGATCATGGCTTGCTGGTCCGGGATAAAGAGATCGGAAATCTTGACGGGAGTGATCATCCAATTGTTGTCGACCTTGGACCTCAAGGGGTTATCAAAATCAAAACTCACAACCTTCCGCTGCTTTTCCGTGAGACTCTTATAGAGAGTAGTCACGAGTGTTTCAGAATTGCTCTCCAAAGGTGTTTTGCCTGGCATAGCCATAACCAGGCTTTCCGAGCAGGCTTCCGGCAAAGCAACAGAGGCAGCTAGACCGAGACCTCCGACCACTGCTGTTCTCAAGAATTCCCGGCGATGGACATCGTCGCAATCGGGACAGTTAGAAAATAGAAGCTCTCTTGGCATATTTTTCCGTCCTTTCTGGCATCAATCTTTATGGAATCGTCTGGGTTTGGAGGGTGAGGAGATGAAGATTATCGACCGAGAAATTATATCTCTCAATCCAATGCATTGCCTAGAAAAATTTGGCAGGGAAGAAAACAAGAAACAAATAGAACTAGGATTCGACATTTCAAACAGTTCGGACTTTCCGTAATGCCTCAGTTGCGGGGGGAATCGCATGGCATTGGTAGCATTAGTAGCCACGATGAATGCGCTTTCCGCATTCATCGTGGGCTTTCCGTGGCAGGTAAACCTTTCTACGACAACGCAACCAGCGCGTTTGTCGTGGCTGCCAAAGATTCCCCCCTTAATGAAGCATTACGACTTCCCATCTTATCCTATTTGAAATACCAGCTACCTCTGTTAGATTAAGATCAGAAAGAATTTTGGGCTAGTTCTTTCATAACTGAGAATTGTGGTGCGAAGATGGCGCCATCGCGTTGTGCCCGAACAGAAATAACTTGCCACTTCATACTCGATTAATTCGCTAGGCTCCCAATGACTGAAAGAACTCCGATACCCATCGAAGACGGTGTTGAAGGCTGGGAAGTAGTCGATGGTCAACACAGCTTGCTGGAACAGCTGCTTGTCCCCAAGGAAGAAGGTGAGTGGGACGAGGTCTCCGGAGAGTCGGCAGAAGACAGGCTGCATCTGATTCGCTATGACCCTCTCCGACACTACCTTCTGGAGATTAGCAAGTATGAGCCCCTCAGCTTCGAAGAGGAACAGCGTTTGGCTCGACTTTTTCGTGATCATCAAGACAAAGAAGCCGGGCGCCAATTGGTGACTTCTAATTTGAGGCTGGTTGTTAAGATTGCGTTTCTTTACAACAAAGTTTATTCGAACTTGATGGATTTGATTCAAGAGGGCAACGTGGGACTTTTGCAGGCAGTTAGGAAATTCGACCCGGACCGCGGGACACGCCTTCCTAGCTATGCGGGATGGTGGATCAAGGCCTATATCATCAAATTCATCCTGGATAATTTTCGTATCGTCAAAGTGGGAACCACCAATGACCGGAGAAAAATACTGCTAAATTTGCGCAAGGAAAAGCGACGCCTGGAAGCCCAAGGGATCGCTGCCAGCCCGAAGGTGATTGCCGAAGCGCTGGACGTCAGTGAGGAAGACGTCGTCGCGGTTGAGAATAGTGTTCAATCTTACGACCTGTCTCTGGATGAAAGTATTTCGGATGGCTCGGATACTAAGTACCTCGATACTCTGGCGTCCACCGAGCAATTGATCGATGAGCAACTTGCCCATGGCCAACTAAAAGCGTTCATGGATTCCAAGTTTCAGGAATTTGCTGCAACTCTTTCAGAGAAAGATCAAATGATCCTTAAGGATCGCCTAATTGCCGAGGAGCCTCTCACCTTGCAGGCTATTGCAGACAAGTTCGGCGTGACTCGCGAGGCGATTCGAGTGTCAGAGAAGAAACTAATCGAAAAGGTCAAGTTCTATATGAAAAAGGCCTTTCAGGATATCAGGGAAGTCGATTTTAATCTGTCCGATTAGGTCGGACTTTTGACGTTACAATTAAGCAAGCTAATTCAATCCTGGTTTTTTGGAGATGCGTATGAAGAAAACGTTTCGCTTCTTTCTCGCCATTTTCTTGAGCTTTCTTTTCCTGGTGACTTTCACTCCACCCAAAAGTCATTTCATCTGGGGTTCTCACAGTTACACCTTCGCCCAGCAAGACCAGGAAAAGGAGAAGGATAAGAAAGTAGAGCCGGGTGGTGGCCCGAAGCGAGAAGAGACTGATACTGTCGTTGGTCCTAGGAAACAACCTGAGCCCAAGAAACGCCGGCCCACCCCCAAGAAGCCAGCTGGAGACAAGCCTGAAGACAACTTCACTCTCTCGGTGGAAATTGAGCTGATTAACCTGGATGTGGTTGTCACTGACAAAAGAGGAAACTTCATTCCCAATCTGGCGCAGAAGAATTTTCGAGTGTATGAAGATAAGGTCGAACAAAAGATTACAAACTTCGGCCCTACGATTGCTCCTCTCACGGTGGTTATGTTGATTGAATTTGGCCGGACTTTCGGCTACTGGTTTGATGATGTGATCATGCCGGCAGCCCACTTTATTGATTTGTTGCGCCCTGATGACTGGGCTGCGGTGGTGGCCTATGACTTGCGGCCAGAGATTTTGACGGATTTTACGCAGGACAAACGAGAGCTTTATGGGGCGCTCAACCGCCTCCGGATTCCTGCGTTTAGCGAAACGAACCTTTTCGACGCACTCAAGGATACTCTGGACCGGCTGGAAGAGGTTGATGGGAAGAAGGCGGTGCTCCTGATCAGTACAGGAGTGGATACTTTCAGCAGGATCACCTTTGACACCATTCTCAAGAGTGTCAATAACACTAACTCCGCCATCTATTGCATAGGCATGGCACAGTTAGCCAGGGAGCTCTTCGATGCGCGAGGTCAGTTGAGTCCGGAGTCCAGGCTTACTTTCTTGCAAGCCGACAACCAGTTGAGCACCTTCGCACGAAGAACGGGAGGGAAGGCCTGGTTTCCCAGGTTCATGGGTGAGTATCCAGGCATTTTGCAGCAAGTGGGGATAGAATTGAGAAATCAGTACAGCTTGGGCTATGTCCCCTCCAATCCGAGCAAGGATGGA
>JBGOVH010000514.1:0-3112 GCA_041478005.1 Terriglobia bacterium
AACCTCCTGGGAAAACGATCAATGCCTTTGCCAGGTAAGCGAACCAATATTTCCTCATGAAGAAATAACGAAACTCAAAACTCAGTCCCTGTGAGATGTAAGAATTGGGATCTTGTTCGAAAGGGAGGCTGATATTGAGGCCGATGGTTTTCCCTCCAGCCAGACGGGCGCCGCGATTGGCCGCTTCCATCAGTCCAGGGCCTCCTCCTGAACAGATCACAAAACGGCGCGATCCATTAGCAAGAGACATCGACCAGGCAGTGAGCAGCCGCGACAATTCTGTCGCTTCATCGTAAAACTTGGCGAGTTGAAGCTGGGTCTTGGCCCGTTCCAGTTCTTTCAAGTGCCCAGTGGATCCAGATGAATGCGACAAAGACCTCTTCAACTCTCGGTATTCATTTGTTGCTTGTTCTTTGGGGAGGGCGCGAGCGGACCCAAAGAAAACGATCGTATCCTTGATCTTTTCGCGATGAAAACGGAAAAGAGGCCCCAGGTACTCGGAAAGAATACGCACCGTTCGTGCGTCAGGAGAACGAATGAATTCAGGGTCGTTGTAGATCTTGAGAGGTCGCTTGGATGAGTTCATAATCCTATTGAGAATTGCATAATTGATTTACAAAAACCCCTCACCCCCCAGTCCTCTCCCTTGGGACCCTTGGGGAGAGGGCGTGGAAGCTTGATAAGCTTCCAAAAGGCGGGGTGAGACAACCTTAGACAGAGCAGATTGAAACTATTATTTGCTAAGGTCAATAAATGCTCATGCCTTCAACGACTTGATTTGAAGAGCCAGGGCGCGTCTGGGGTTATCGATTAAGAGGGTGCGGATTTGCTTCTCCGATACCCTGGCTTTTTTCAGTTCGGGAACAAAATGAGTCAAGAGATATTCATAAGATCGATAACTGCCGCCATTCTTCTCCCCAACGTGATACCAGCCTGCATCTTGAGAGACAAGCGTGCGCTGAAGCAGGCCACGCTTGATCATACCTTCGACTAATTCCAAGTGCTTCATTAAGAATTCTTTGCTGACTCCATCAAACTCTACCCAGGCTCCTTCTTCAGCTGCCTTAAAATGCTTGTTAACATCGGTTTCGATTTGAGCGTGAACCCAGATGAAGGCTTCAGGCGAGACTCCTTCCTTCTTCAGGACCTCCAACTCTTGAAGAGCCGCAACCCCATCTCCAGTGTGGGAAGCAATCGTCAGCCCCGTTTGGAGATGAGTCATGGCGGCAGCTCGGACCAACTTGGCATCGATTTCGGAAAGGACACCCGGGTCGACGCCAATCTTCATGATGCCCGGTCTAATTTCAGTTCCATCGATGCCCTCGCGGAATTCACGAGTCCAGCGCGTGGCCAACTGGGCGTCAGTCTCTGAATAAGCCAAGGAGGGAACATACTTATCCTCGGCAGCGCCGTAGTACCCCGTATTTGTCAGCAAATGCAATCCACTGGCTTCAGATAGTTTATTCAGGAGAGAAGGGTCCCGCCCCAGGTAAGCAGGAGTACATTCGACCAAAGTTTGGCACCCCAGCGAACGTAGCTTCTTCAGGTAAGGCAGGGCTGCTCGAAAAACTTCATCAGGGTCATAGCGATCTCGACTCACCTTGTCTGCACCAATGAAATCCACCAGGATGTGCTCGTGCATTAAGGTCAGGCCTAAATCTCCGGGAGATCGCGCTCCTTGAACCGTGATGACCTGGGATCTGGATTTGGATAGTGATGTCCCTCCCAAAAAAGATTGTGGAGCCAAGAATGATGCAACACCGGTCTTAATAAAGTGACGTCGGTCCATTTTTCATTCTCCATCTTGAAAACGCTTTTCCCAGGCACGCACCTCAGGAAACTCCAAGAGCGCATCCAGTTGCTCGAAGGTGGCAATTTCGCCGAGATACCCTTCACTTGATCCAGTTTGTCGAAGGCATAGCAGCGTCTTTTGCATAGCGCTTACAGAAGCCATCAACGCGGTCAACGCATAGGCCACGATCTTGTAGCCAAGCAGCTGAAATTCTTGAACCGGCAGGAGAGGAGTTTTGCCTCGTTCAATCTGGTTGATCATCAAAGGTCGTTTGAAACAATGAGGAATACGCCGTATTTGTTCCAGGCTTGTTGGAGACTCCACAAAAAGAACATCCGCGCCCGCGGCCTCGTAAAGCTTTCCACGACGGACGGCCTCTTCAAACCCCAGGACGGAAACGGCATCGGTTCGAGCAATGATCAGGAATTGATCACTGTGCCGCGAAGCCACAGCGGCTTCAATCTTCCTTGTCATTTCGCCTGCATCCACCAATCGTTTGCCAGAAGTATGGCCGCACTTCTTGGGAATTTCCTGGTCTTCAATCTGAATTGCCTGAGCCCCGGCCCATTCATATTCCTCGACGGTTCGTCGAACATTGATAACGCCGCCAAAGCCTGTGTCTGCGTCAGCCAGCACCGGGATAGATACACATCGCACCAGGTTGTGAACGCGTTCCAGCATTTCCGAAAAGCTGATCAATCCTGCATCGGGCAGCCCCAGGTGAGAAGCTGCGTGCCCATAGCCAGACAAGTACACCGCATCAAAGCCGGCTCGTTCCACAATTCTGGCGGAGACCATATCGTATGAGGCCGGCACAACCAAAATCTGGTCTCGTTCGAGCAGTCGTCTTAGTGTCAGGGAAGACATGATTGAAAGGCAGAAATCCAAATCATTGGGATTCTGATAAATGCAGATTGAGCGACAAGGCTATTCAGTGACTAACGGGAGGTTATCTCCGATGAAAAGACGCGGCCTATCTGTGTCTCTCCTTGTCAAGATCTGCCAAGTGGGGCCTAGAGAAGATTTTTCTCTGCGCCCTTTGCGCTCTCTGCGGTGAACAATCCCCCCTGATCACTTTATCACAATGCCTGAGGGGTTTGTGCCTGTTTGGATAACGGTGAACAATGCATTCTGTCCGGGCTCGATCAAGTCTGTTCGTATGACTGAAACATCATTTGAGCCGGAATTTAGCACAAACAGATACCGATCATCCGGAGTCAGCAGGAGAGACTCGGGCTGAGTGCCAACGGCAATCGAGGCAATCACTTGGCGACCATTAGGAGGATCCAGAACTGAGATGCTATTGGATCCATAGTTGGC
>JBGOVH010000176.1:0-5804 GCA_041478005.1 Terriglobia bacterium
TCTTGCCTGGCGAGTCTCTCGCCAAGTACCAAAATATCGTTCCTCCTCCCGGGTCTCCTACAAGTGAAATCGAAAAGCCTTCATTAGCCATTAGGCAGACGACTCAGCCTGATCCAACTCTGTTGATAGATGATGTAGTAGTGCTGTCTAGCACGTCGGAGGACCAAGCCACCACACCCATCTCTTTTCCTTATGACGATCTTGAGACCTCGAAAGACCCCTCCTCTAATAGGGAAGAAACAGGAGTGGATTTGAACCTGCCCTGGACCACGGACACTCAGAATCTTGAAGAAAAGATTGAAAATGGCCTGGAGGGAGTCAGGCACTTCACCTCGGTTTTGACCGATGAGTCTGAAACATTACCGCAAGAACCCACAGTCGAGAACTCTCTGGCCGACAACGGTGATTCTGACTCCGATGAAGAATCGAATGAAGCAGTCACATCCCAGTCCCCGGAAGCAACCTTTGGGGAAGGCGACGAGAAGCCTGAAACCGCCAATGAGACTGGCTTCCTTGAGAAAACCGAAGCGCCTGCATCCATTCCTCTTGGGCAGAGTTCCGACGCCAGGCCTTCCAAGGCACAGTTTCGCAACGCTCCTGGCACCGCCAGGTTTTTCCGTCGCAATATGGAAGGGCGCAGGCCCCAACACAATTTTAGTGAGGATCGAAAAGAGAGTGTCAAGGGCCCAGACTATCCGTTGATTGGGGACCTTCTTAAGCAAGGACAGGAGATTCTAGTTCAGATTTCCAAGGAACCTTTAGGTTCAAAAGGAGCCCGGATCACTTCTCACATTGCTCTTCCGGGCCGTTACCTGGTTTATATGCCCACCGTGGATCATATCGGTGTTTCCAGGAAGATTGAGTCGGATGAAGAGCGCCAGCGTCTCAAGAGAATCATTCAGGAGAATTGCCGCAATCTCCCAGGGGGGTTCATTGTGCGAACTGCTGGTCAAGGGAGAGGGGAGGAAGAATTTAAATCGGATATCAACTTCCTCTACGCGTTGTGGGCAGAGATCAAGACCAGAGCCGACAAAAAAGGTGCGGCCACGATAATTCATCGCGACCTTAATCTCGTTCAAAGAATCTTGAGAGATCAACTCTCGGCAGATTTCTCGACGATTCGAGTCGATAACGAGCTTGAGTACGCCGCCATTGTAGAATTCATCAACCGCTTTCAACCTTCTCTTGTAAATCGGGTGAAGCTTTATATTAAGGACACACCAATTTTCGAGGAGTTTGGCGTCCAATCGGAAATTGAAAGGGCTCTTCGCTCCAAGGTATGGCTAAAGTCCGGAGGATACATCGTGATCGATCAGGCTGAGGCTTTGGTGGCAATCGATGTCAATACAGGAAAATATGTAGGGAGGTCCAATAAGTTAGAGGACACCATCGTCAAAACGAATATTGAGGCCGCGAAAGAAATAGCCCATCAAATCCGGTTACGTGATCTTGGAGGAATTATCGTTTGTGACTTTATCGACATGGAAGACCGAAAGAATCGACAAAAAGTAACGCAGACTCTAGAAGAAGCTTTAAGGTCAGACAAATCTCCATCAAAGATTCTCCAATTCAACGATTTCGGATTAGTGGCTATTACTCGCAAGCGTGTTAAGCAGTCCTTGCTTAAGATTCTATGCGAGCCTTGCCCAACCTGCATCGGTTCAGGGATGGTTAAGTCTCCGCAGACAGTCTGCTATGAAATTCTAGGCGAAATCAAAAAGATGGCCAAGACATTGGAGAATCGCGAAATCACGATTCGTGCCAATTCAGAAGTCGCCAAGGCCTTAAAGACTTCCGAAGCTGCAGTAATCAGAGAAATTGAGTCGACGTTGAAAAAGGAAGTCGTCATAAAAAGCGATTCTTTATTACATCAGGAGCACTTTGATATTTTTTGATGGCGTGATTGAATCGTCCTCAAAAATGTCATCGACCAATTCGACCTTGGTAGGGATTCAGATCCTGGATCGCGCTCTTGCTGCTACTCCGTGACCACAGGTTTTACAGCCGGAGCGCGCAAACGAAAATCAAACAATGGTGCTCAATCTCCGAGCCCGAGATCTGTAATGATCCTTTTTACGAATTCTTCCTTCTTCTTGAGTTCTTCCCGGAAATTCATGCTGTCTGTGTCTGCAATTTCCATGCGGAGATCGGAAAGGTAATCCTTAAGAATCTCTTTCAATAACTCAGCTTCATCAATGGGGAGAAAGATCTGAACCATGGCTTATTCTTCCTAGATGTCCCTTCTGCCTTCCAATGCTCTTGAAATGGTGACCTGATCTGCGTACTCTAAGTCACCACCGACAGGCACACCAGTTGCAATTCGAGTGACTTTAATACCCATGGGTTTTATGAGCCCGGAGAGATAGAGAGCTGTGGCCTCACCTTCAATGTTAGGGTTTGTTGCTATGATCACCTCTTTCGCCTCGCCACTCCTTAACCTCTCCATCAGACCGTTGATCTGCAGTTGCTCCGGTCCAATGCCTTGCAACGGAGAAATCACACCCAGTAGGACATGGTATAACCCGCGGTACTCGCGAGTTTTCTCAATGGCAACAAGATTGTGAGGTTCTTCGACAACACACATCATGCTTCGATCGCGTGAAGGATCGGAGCAATAACTGCAAGGATCAAGATCGGTGATGTTGTTGCAGGCTGAGCAGTAACGGATAGATTCTTTCAGTTGCAGAATGGCATTGGCTAGTTTTTCAGCCTCTTTCCGGGGTGTGCGAATCATGTAAAAGGCCAACCGTTGAGCGGATTTCGAGCCAATCCCGGGGAGTTTGCGGAATTCTTCAATTAAGGCTTCTACAGGCCCAGCGTAGTCTCGCATGGAATGACCAGAATTGACATTGAGTTGTGAGGTTTACAAAACTCCATAGGGGAAAAAGGCGGAATACAGATTCATGTTTCGCTGTTCCTAAACCACTATTTTCACCTGGTGGGTGTCATCGTGAGCTTTAGCCTTGATACTTCAGAATAGCCCGGGTATCTTTAGTCCCCCGGTGATGTTGCCGATCTGGCCAGAGAGTTCTTCGTCCACTCTCCGGGCAGCTTCGTTGATCGCTGCGACAATCAAATCCTGCAACATTTCCACATCTCCCGAGTTGACAGCCTCTGGTTCTATCTTCAAACCAAGTACCTGCTTGAGGCCATTCATTTTGACGATAACGATCCCCCCTCCCGCACTGCCTTCAATAAACATCTCAGCCATCTGTTTCTGGAGCTGCTCCTGCATCTTTTGTGCCTGTTTCATGATTTGCTGCATGTTTTTCATGGGATGCCCTCGTTCTCAATGAACATTGAATTCCTACAGTAGCCCCAATAGGATTGAAAGAAGACTACCCGAAACGAGAAGAAATAAAGTATAGCATTTGACGTTCAGTTTAATTCCTGCACATCTGTGATCTCCCCTTGAAACGTGTCCAAAAACGCTTTGACCCCAGGATCGCTTTTGACCCGTTCCATGAGCTGCTTTTTTTGGTCACCTGAAAGTGGAATCGTCTCGACACCAGGAGGTCCCAGAGATAGCTCCTCAAGAGTCAACTTGATTGTTTGAGGTCTCGAGGTGACAGATTCAGCCAACTCTTTGAGGAAAGCGATATTTTCAGTTGATTGGAGCATTTCGTAAGAGAACCTATCTTGCTTTAAGAACAGAATTTCAAATCCATTTCCTGAAAGCTTAATTTCCTTAGCATGCTCCAAAAGGGAGAATAGCATGGGCGAGCGCTGTGAAAGAGCCAGTCTTAGGGATTCAATAACTCCAGCAGGGGCTTGTCCGCCGAGCACAGCCGGAGGAGTTTGAAGTTGCATTTTGGCAGCTGCGGAAGCCGTAAAACGGCTGGTCACTGGCGGTTTTGGCATCTGTGTTGATACTTTAGCAGGTGCATTCGATGTACCAGAAGTCGATTTAGCCATTTCTTCCAACCCACCGATGAGACTTTCAATAGGCAAGAGACGTCTGGCCTGGACAATTTTCATGAGTCCGATTTCAAGGTGAAATCTGGGCTGTGACGACCATTTCAATTCGCTCTCAGTTGAGACAAGAATATTAAAGAAGCGAGTCAGATCCTCTTCCGAAAAATGTCTGGAGAATTCTCGACAGCGAGCCATCTCTGCTGGCGCCAGAGGCACTAGTTGTGAATCTTCACCGGCAATTTTTATGATCAGTAGATTTCTAAAATGGGCCAACATTTCACGAACGAAATGCTGCAGATTCAAACCACTCTGCACCAATTGTTCAACCAGATCTACAACCCGCTTTGGATTTGACTCTAGAATGGCCGACGTGAAGTCTTCCAGCAACTGTTGAGGAATTATCCCCAGCAAATCCCGTACCTGCTCATCATTTACTTCCTTGCCACAGAAAGAAATGATCTGATCCATAAGCGATTGCGCATCTCGCATGCTCCCCTCCGAAGCGCGTGCGATGGCATTGAGCGACAAGTCGCCAATTTGAATCTGTTCTTGTGAGGCAATGTAGCTCAACCTGTCTAGGATTTCTTTGTAACTAATCCCGCGAAAGTTGAAATGCTGACAACGAGACAAAATTGTGGAGGGAACTTTGTGTAATTCGGTAGTCGCCAGCACAAAAACCACATGTGCAGGCGGCTCTTCGAGTGTTTTCAAGAGAGCGTTGAAGGCCTCGGTAGTCAACATGTGGACTTCGTCGATGATGAAAACCTTGTAACGGTCACGTGCAGCAGCGTACTTAACATTTTCACGCAACTCCCGAATCTCGTCGATGCCTCGATTGGAAGCAGCATCAATTTCCAAAACATCAATTGAATTTCCCGCTGTGATTTCCCTGCAAGAGTCACACAGATTGCAAGGCATCACAGTGGGTCCCTGGATACAATTGAGCGCTTTCGCAAGTATTCTAGCCGTGGAAGTCTTTCCCACACCGCGCGAGCCTGCGAAAAGATACGCATGGGCAATACGATTTTGGAGGATCGAATTGCGCAAGGTTTGAGCAGTGGCCTTTTGCCCTACAATGTCATCAAAAGTCTGAGGACGCCACTTGCGTGCGATAACCTGGTAACTCATAGGTTCTCAGGGGAGAGTGATCCTAGAAGGGGAAATAGGTCTCTGCGGATTGAAGAGTCGGGGATCCCAGTGTATTATTGAGAAAACCGATTGACTTCGAATTAATAATAAACTGCTTCCTGAAATGGTCAGGTCCCGGGGTATTCTGCGGCACATCTGGAATTCTGCTACCGTTGCTTTCTTCCGAACCTGGCGGGGTTTGCAGATCCAGATTGCACAGAGCCCGAGACCTGCTAGTGTGCCTCATTTCAATGCTTAAGCAGCCGGAATCTTAAATGAAAAATTTCCGAGAGTCTAGGGAAAACAGGGATTTCATGGGGTCATTTCCTTCTCAATTACACTCTAATTGTCAAGCCAAACGACCTGCCATCCCCATCCAATTCTCTACCATAATAGGGAAAAGCATTTCTCATCTCGTAGAACAATCTGAGACGAAAGGGCCCCCCTGTTTTCCCGTAAATGCTTTCTAAGCCGTAGATTAGAAGCAAGATATTCAGCACAAGTTCCCACTTTGATCCTCATGAATTTTTGGCTGCAAGCTTGCCCCTAGATCGGTGTTTGTTTAGAATGTCAGGCTCTCGTCGCTCATCGGGTCTTGCATTCAGTATGATCCGGCAGGCTCACAGTTCTTTCTGTGATTCATCCTACAACCGAGGATTTCGATGACAAAGGAAAATCCCCTACATAATTTGCTAAGCCAACTGAACCAACAATACAACCTTTCAGAAGAGTTCAAAAGCAGAGTAACTCAGCTGGTCGAA
>JBGOVH010000143.1:0-6486 GCA_041478005.1 Terriglobia bacterium
CCTACCTTAAGCCCAAGCGGGTAGCGTCCCTTCAGATAGGGGAGTTGGCCGATAGTCAATCGATAGAAGTGCCGAATACTCCCGCCTTCCTGGAAATCAGCCACACGGGCGGTGTAAAGGCTGTCAGCTGGGACTTTAAAGCCGAGTGCTGAGCGGTCTCGATCTTTCAGATTGGTGGCAATCTGCTTACCTTGAGAATCAAAAACATCCAGCACGGGATCCAGGCGCGAGCCCAATCCGCCGGTGTTGATCAGGAAAACAATCTCCTGTCCTGCCTTGGCATGAAAGCGATAAGAATCCATGTCTCCCGGTGTGGTGAGTACGCCGTGGACGTTGATCGGCAACGTAACTTCCTGGGATTCACTTAAAGTGTTGTTGGGCTCGCGTTCTTCTGTTTCGGGGTAGGGAGAGACGACAATTTTTCCAACAGTCGAGCTTCCGTGCGGCGTAATGATTCGAAACTGGTGGGTTCCGGGTGACATCCAAGGTTTGGCCGAGATCTCCACCTTCGCCTGAACCTTGACAGGCTCATCGAAATAGGGACGGGCGGATTGAATCACCTTGGGCTCCAGATTCAGAATGGATTGCGGGACAGGGGAAACCTCTAGAATCTTCCCGCTTAACCCCGGCTCTGAGAAAACGATGGCCGTTGCCCCAGTCAGATCCGTTCCTTCCACTATGAATGACGCTGTCGCCCCGCGCTGGATGCCTGAAGGCGTTGTAAAGGTCACGGTTGGCGGAGTGGTTTGAGCCCAGACTTGAGCTCCTATGAAAGCAAGCATAAGTCCCACCAACATCACGGGCAAACATCTTCGAGTTGTCATTGCATAACCTCCAAATATGAATACTCTCACCGCAGAGACGCGGGGAAATCGAGTAAAACCAGGAACCGATAAATCGTCCTCGTAATCGGCTCTTAAAAATCGAGGACGACGACGAGAACGAGGACGAAACCCTTCAATTTTCATCGATCCTGGGCCTCCCAAAGGACCGTCAGCGGCTCCCGTGAAAACCGTCCTCGCTCCCGAATAAAAAGCGCCCCTGGAAGAATCTCCCACCTCAATTTCCTCTCGGCGCCTCAGCGTCTCGGCGGTAGAATCTTCTTTATTCGCTCACTCGCCCAGTCCAGCCCGCAGAGCCGCGGGCGATTGAATCAGTTCGCCAATCAGACTGTAATTCGTCGTGTCATAAGCCGAAAGGGAGCCGTCGTAACGTCCCAGCAACAACTTCTTGCCGTCTGGAGAAAAGCCCAAGGCCAGCACCCAATCGGTTTGATTAGGGATTACCCGTGATTGCACCATTGTCTTTGTATCCCAAATCTTCACCGATTTGTCTGTGCTTGAAGTCGCCAGCCAATTTCCATCCGGAGAATAAGCCAAACGCAAAATGGGTTCTTCATGGGCAATCACAGAATACACTTCCACCGGATCAGGCTTGGTAATATCCCAGACCCGGATCGTTCTGTCGTAACCGCTGGCCGCCACATATTTCCCGGAAGGATGAAACGCAACCGTATTAACGCCTTCAGTGGAACTCCCCAGAGTGTGGATCCGCTTGCCAGTTTCGACATTCCAGAGCTTGACGGTTCGGTCGGCCCCGCCAGAAGCCAGCCATTTCCCGTCCGGTGAAAAGGTCAAGTCAAAGACGGAATCAGTGTGCTCCTTCAACGGTTTGATCTGTTTGCCGGTGGCTGGTTCCCAGAGATAAATCATGTGATCATAACTCGTCGAAGCCAGCATTTTGCTGTCGGGTGAAAAAGCCAGGGCATAAACGCAGTCTCGGTGAGCCCTGATCGTTTGTGAAGCCGGCTTCGTCCAAAAATCCTTTCCAGTCTCCCAGATCTTAATTTCTCCCTCCTGGGCAGGGCGACCTGCTCCGGTGGCGAAATACTTTCCATCAGGTGAGAAGGCCACCGAGCGCACTGCTTCTGTAATGCCACTCGCTTTGCCCAGCTTCTGCCGGCCGGCTGCATCAAAGAAGGAGACTTCGCCATAACTCCCGGCCGCAACGATAGAGCCATCGGGCGAAAAAGCCAGCGCGCCGATTTGGGGTGGCAAATTGGCTGGTTTGATTTTGGGGACCTCGGGCTCGTGCAGCGCCTGCAGCTGGCCTACATCTTGATCGATCTTGGCTCCCTGGTCGATCCAGAGGCGGATGGTCGCGATTTCCTGCTCCTCAAGCTGGCTGCCCATCGGCATCCGCGGCTGGATGGTTCCTTCCAGCATCTGCACCATCCGGCTTTCTCCTGACTTGCCTGGAACGACCGCCTTGCCATGGCTGCCGCCTTTAAGCAGCGACTCAGAATCAGACAGAACAAAGCCACCCATGTTCGCGGTTTTGGAATGACAGCCTACGCACTTGGTCTGGAAGATAGGGGCTACTTGCTTTGAGAAGCTCATTTGCAAGCCGGGATTGAGCTCGTGGTAATTCTTGGTCTCCTCGGTGGTGTTTTGGGCGCGAGCCGAACCCATTAATACCGAGAATAAGAACACGAAGACCAATGAGCTTATCCTTCGTTTGTGCTGGTTCATGTGCATATCACTCATTTGTAAGAGGGGGGAAAGGGGAAAAGGGCAAAAGGGGAAAAAAGAAAGTGGCAGAACCTTCGGTTCCTCCTTTTTCCCATTTCGCCTTTTCCCCCTTCCCCCGATTCCCTCAATGATTGAAGATAAACTCTCGCCCCGTCAATGTGGCCCAGGCGAAATCTTCCAGCGCCTCACGCCGTGCCTGTGGACTTCCTGATGAGGAAGCTTCCTGGATATCCTTTAAGGCCTCGGCTCGTTCGCTTTCGCTCGGATAGCGGCCAAAGGCCGATAGATAGAGGTGCTCGACAAACTTCTGGTTAGACATTCCCATTCTTTCAGTCATATCAATCAGACTTCCTTGAGCGGAAAGCTTCTTGTTAAGGGTGTCTCCGTTGATCATGTGCAGAACCTGCCTCAGGTTCGGCTGAGGATCCCGCTCACAGGCGCAGGTGTTGATGCGCTCCGGTCGGCCGAAGGCATCCAGGAAATAAGAAGTAGTGGCCGTATCTGGAAGCTGCAAGGCACGAGTCCCCAGCGGGAAATCTTCAAAAGGGGTGGGCACGCCGGTCACTTGAGAGACTGCGTCCAAAATGACCTCTGCTGGTAACCGCTTAATGAGGTAGTGCGAATAATAACGATCATCATTTTCATTCGTCGAATTAGTCTTCCAACTGCGTTGGTAGGTGGCTGAGTTCATAATCAGAGCGGAGAGGTGCTTGATATTGTATTCGTGCTGGACAAAGTCATCCACCAGGGCGTTCATTAAGGGCTCATTGGATGGTGGGTTTGTTGAGCGAAGGTCGTCCACAGGATCGACAAGACCCCTTCCCATGAAGTTGGCCCAGACGCGGTTGACAATGGTCCGGGAAAAAGACTGGTTTTGTGGGGACGTCAACCAATCGGCTAGAAGCTCGCGCCTCCCGTCCGCATCGAGTGAGATTTCTTTCCCTTCCAGTGGGGCAGGCGGCAGCGGCTTGTTCAGCCTGGGATGATTGATGTCACCGGATGTGGCGTTAAACACAATGATTTCCCCGGCGGCATCACCACTCTTCTGTTTCACCCGGGCAAACAGATTGGCCATTTTGTAATAGTCCATCTGAGTGTATTTTTCAAGGGGATGGTTATGGCAGCGTGCACAAGTCAACCTCAAGCCCATAAAAGCGACGGTCGTGTTCTCGGTGAGACTGACCGGGTCCTTGTGAAGCTGGTAAAAATTCAGGGAACCATTTTCCCGGCTGCTCCCAGTTGATGTATACAGCTCGCGCACCATGCGGTTCCAGGGTTTGTTTTGCTGCACAGATTCGCGAATCCAGTTGTAAAACGAACGCGTCGCTCCCGACGTAAGCTTATTGTTCCCCGACTGCGACTTGCCTGCAGAGACCAGCAACAGGTCTGACCACTTATAAGCCCAGTAATCTACATAAGCGTCACTACTTAACAACCGGTCAATCAGCCGGACTCTTTTCTCGGCAGCCTTGCTGGAGAGGAAGTCTTCGACTTCCGCCGCTGTTGGTAAAGTTCCTGTGGCGTCCAGGTAAGCGCGGCGGACAAATTCACTATCAGTGGATAGCTCTGCGGGCTCGATGTTCAGCGAGCTTAACTTGTCGAGCACGAGTTTATCAATGGTGTTGTATTGACGAGCCTTGAGGAAAGCAGTCTCCTTGATTTTGTGGGGATAAGGAACCACCAGGCTGGCTACATCGACCTTGCTCAGATACATTGTGGTGATGCCGGCTTCTCCCGAGCCTTTCATGCTGACCAGACCGCGATCGTCCACGGATGCCACTCCAGAGTTGGTCGACTCATAGCGCACCCAACCGGTCACGTCTTCTCGATAGCCGTCATCGAAATATGCGGTCACCAGGAGCTGTTGTTTAGAACCGGAACGTAACTTCAGCGTTCGTGGTTCCACTGCGATGCTTGCGATGCGGCGATCCGCAGGTGATGGAGGTTTGGTACCTTCGGAGATCCACTCAGAAAGGACTCGGTATTCCAGCGAGTCGGTTCCAAAGCGCCGTCCACCGGCGTGCGCAACCAGCAGCGTGGGCTTGAGCAGGAACAGACTCTGGCCCGGATTTTGTGTGGAGATACGCCGTCCAATGGCTTCGCGGGTCAAGGCTCTGTAATCTGCCTCCGGGTCATAACCGCGCAGAGTCAGTTTGAACCCATTCTTACCTGCCGCAGCACCGTGGCAGGCGCCCATATTACATCCAGTCTTGGTGAGCACGGGGATGACGTGATTTCGAAAGTTCCATTCCGAGTTGGTTTCGATATCTTTGGAGACCACCTTGGCTGAAGCGGTCAGATTCTCTATGCTGGCCGTAATCGTGGTTGTGCCGCTGGCAACCGGATAAGTGATTCCAGACGCCACCCTCGCGATTTTCAAATCGGCCGATTCGATCTTCACCTTGACGGTCAGGTCTTCGGAATAGCCGTCAGTATAAACTCCCTGGACCAGCAGTCGCTGCGTGCTGCGGCGACTACCCAGAAAGATTTCCCTCGGCAGAATCTCAATGCTCCGCAGGACGGGGTGAGGAGCGCCTTTAGCCGGAGTGCTTTGAGATGCTGCTAGAGAAAAGCTGAGTATCAGAGTCAGGCATGTAATAAGGACCATTCTATATGATACGATTTTCAGGAAGCACATCATTACTATTCTTTCTCCTCTGAAAATAGCGGGGGATTGTTGCAAAAATCAATAAGAACGGTCCCCCCTTTACATTCAAAAACCCCCCGTAAGTCCCCCTTCTCAAGGGGGACAAAAGCACGCTTCCCCCCTTACCAAGGGGGGAATACAAGGGGGGTCAATGGAGACTGTATTGTCACCAATAGTGGTACCACCGAAGGCGGCATGAGATCCTTGTCCCCCCCCCGATAAGTGGGAACTCACGCCAGCAGCTCCTTGACGGGTTGCGCATTATTGTCCACCAGAGGAACGATTCGTCCCAATTGGGCCGGCAGGAACGTCTCCAGATCAAAACCCATCAAGTGATAGATGGTGGCGGCCACTTCAGCGGGATTCACCGGGCGGTCTTTGGGAGCTCCTCCAATCTCGTCGGAAGCGCCCACGACTTGCCCCCCGCGAATACCGCCGCCGGCAAAGATGGCCGTCCAGCAAGAGGGCCAATGATCGCGGCCTCCGGCTGGATTAACCTTGGGAGTGCGACCGAATTCTCCTGTGGCGATCACCAGCGTGCTCTCCAACATGCCGCGTTGGGACAGGTCTTCCAATAACGAGCTGAAGGCATGATCGAACATAGGTCCCACCAGATCGCGGTAGCAGCTGATGGGGCTGAATGGGCGGGAACCATGAATGTCCCAGGTGATTTCGTCGAAGACGGTCTCGAACATGTTCACGGTTACATAGCGAACACCGGCTTCAATCAGGCGCCGAGCCAGCAAGCAACTTTGTCCGAAACGGTTGCGGCCGTAGGTATCTCGCGTCTTGTCAGACTCCCGCTCCAGTTCAAAAGCTTCGCGTGCTTTGACTGAAGACATCAGCCCATAAGCCTGATTAAAGTTTGAGTCAAACAGTTTGGCATCCGGGGTCGACTCGAATTCCTTGACAGCCTGGTCGACGAGCTGGCGCCAGTGCCGACGGCGATCTGTCCGCAAGGAAGTGATGGTGTCGGGCGGGAGCATGTCGGGAACCTTAAAATTCGGATCCGATGGATCAGCATTCAAAACGAAGGGATCGTAACCCTTTCAAAGAAACCCGGCTTCCTGGCCGTGTGGCAGCCCGCCTCCCGTGTTTCCGATGGGTTTGGGCAATAATACGTAGGGAGGTACAGCGCCCCGGCCGCCTTTCTTCCATCCCAGCACAGACCCAAAATTTGGAGAGATCACTCCCCCCTGGAAGAGTCTTCCCGTTTGCATTAATTGATGGCCAGTGTCATGAACGGCCGCGGCCGTATGATAAAGGCTGCGCACGAGCGCGTACTTGTCGGCAATCTCGGCCATGTGA
>JBGOVH010000510.1:0-3137 GCA_041478005.1 Terriglobia bacterium
ACTTGCCGTTTTGGCTTAAAAGAAATGGCACGATCCAAAATGGCCTTGATATCTTCAAATTCAGGCTCATGGACATAGCCTACCTGATTCGCGTCCATGAAGCAGGGGTTGCACATCATGTTGCAGCGATTGGTGAGATCTACAGTGAGAACGGCCCCGCGTCCATATTTGATCGTAGAAGTGCCATGACGGTGAATGTTCTCGTCTTCAGAGCACTTGAAATCGCGACCGAAGAAGAGGCTCTCGATGCGACGGGTAAAGGCCGGACTCGTGGAAAGGACATCCTCAAATGGGCCGTGTTTCTCGCAGACCTTTCGCATTAACACGCGCCCACCCTCTTCGATGATGTGGGCCTTAATCGCTCCGGGATTTTCGAAGGCCAAGTCAGCAATGTCGGTTTCCCCTTTGATGATAGAGCTGCGTACTTCGGGAACGCATTTCGGACAAAGAGAGTCTGTCATCCTGGGAAAACCCAAAGTGGGGGCAGATCGTTCGTAGCTTTTTAGCATTTTTCCTGGAGCCCATTTGGGGGTGGGCAGCTCTCCCTCGGGTAACCGCTGATTGAGAGCCTGAAATGCCTTCCATGTTAAGTTGGCTAGACTCGAGATGAATGATGATCCGGACCACACGCCGGGCACTGCTTTGCCGCCCCTGTTTTGGAACATATGATCGGTATACATCCACTGCCTCCAAATTCTCTTGAGAGCCCAAGACTCGGTTGTGATTTCTTCGATCTTTAGCTTTTTTTCACACTCAGTCCAAAGCCTGGTCACACTGACAAGCGTGCAAATGCCGAATAATCTAACAACATTTTTGCCAGGAGTCTAGTAAATTTCTTAAAATCTTATAGTTGAGTCATAGTTCAAAAAGTCAGATCAGGCTGCATGAGGCGCTGCTCACAAATTTGTCGCACACCCGGTGTGCTTAGTGGATTGAAGACCTCAATAAAAATCACTATGATTGCAACGTGGTTTGCAATGCCTTCAGAAGGTGTGAAAAAATGCTGCGGGTCAGGGGACCCGGCCTACAACGTGTCCGCAAAACCTTTGGAATGATTTAGGCCGTTGAGCCTTTCTCAAAGCCACAACCTCACGCGGCGCTTCCCCGGAATTTCGAATTTTTTCACACTTTCTCAGTTACTGAGAGAGCTTTGGTAGCCACTATGAATGCGCTATCTGCATTCATAGTGAGCTTTTCGCCGGTACACCTGTCCACGACAAACGCAACCAGCGCGTTTGTCGTGGCTACCAAAGATTCCCTTCCAGCAGCTGAGGCATTACCACGGTTTTCTTATATCTGCGCTTGCCACCGTTTCTCTGTTGACTCCCTATGCCCACTGCAGTTTTCGAATCTTTCAGACATGATCGTAAAGGCTGGTCTGCTTGTTTTGAAAAGCCACTTGCGACTCATGAAGCACTTGCTTCGGAAAACGTGATTCCTGTATTGCAGAAAGCATACCAGGCTGCGCAGAACGGTCGTTGGGCAGTTGTTTTGCTCAGTTACGAAGCTTCCAATGCTTTCGATTCGGCCATGGCAGTTCATCCCATTAGTGAATTTCCGCTGGCCTGGGTAGCCGAGTTTGAAAAACCTTGTTGCTCTTCTCCGAAAGAATTGTCGTCTGAATTTGAGGCGTCAGGCTGGGAACCTCGTATCACTCTTGCAGAATACAAAGGAGCCATCAACAAGATTCGAGAATTCATCGTTAAAGGAGAGTGCTACCAAGTTAATTACACTTTTCCGATGCACTGCCGTTTTAGAGGTGACACCTGGGGATGGTACCGCCAGCTGGGCGAGGCACAAAAAGCGGGTTACTGTGCCTGGATTGATCTGGGTCGCTTTCGTGTACTCTCCTTTTCCCCGGAGCTTTTCTTTGAAAGGCGGGGTCGCAAACTGCGAACGCGACCTATGAAGGGAACTTTGAGTCGCGGACGCTGGCTTGAAGAAGATGAAATACAATTGCAACGGCTGCAGTCCTCTCCCAAGAACCGCGCAGAGAATGTAATGATTGTTGATCTTCTTCGAAATGACCTAGGAAGGTTTTCGATTCCAGGATCGATTGAGGTGACGAGCTTGTTTGAAGTCGAACGCTACGAAACCCTCTTCCAAATGACCTCAACCATTGAATCCGCATGCCAACCTGATATGGGACTCATTGAAGTGATGAGCGCCTTGTTTCCTTGTGGCTCCATTACGGGAGCACCCAAGATTCGCTCGATGGAGATCATCCGTGAATTGGAGCCCTTCGCGAGGCAAATCTATACTGGGACCGTTGGGTTTGTCCGCCCTGGAGGGGACTGCATATTCAATGTTGCGATCCGGACGTTGCTCTTGAATATGGAAGAGAGCGAGGCCACTTTTGGGGTGGGAGGAGGGATCACTTATGACTCTACGGCAGAGGACGAATATGCCGAGTGCCTTACCAAGGCCCATTTCCTCAGTGAAAGTAGCCCCCCGTTCCAACTACTGGAGACCCTCCTTTTGGAATTCGGTGAGTACTTTCTGCTAGGTCGCCACATCGAGCGAATCAGAGAGTCCGCAAGATACTTTGGCTTTACTTGGAATAAAGAGGAAATTGGATCTCAATTAGAGCTGACACGATTGAGTCATTCTGAAGGACGGTTCAGGATTCGTCTTCTTCTGGCTAAAGACGGAGCCATCACTACCGAGGCCTTCCGAGAGGACTCTTCTGCAGACAAAACATGGCGCGTTTCCTTTGCATCCGACCCGGTAAACTCCCAAGACCCGTTTCTATTTAACAAGACTACAAACCGCTCCGTCTATGAGCGCGCTCTGCGGTTGAAGCGGGACTGCGACGACCTCATTTTCTGGAATGAGCGAGGAGAAGTGACTGAATCCAGCGTCGCCAATCTTGTTCTGGTTGTAGATGGGAAAAAGTGGACTCCCTCAAGAAGCTCAGGGTTATTGGCGGGCACTTTCCGGGATGAACTTTTGGCCGGGGGAGAAATCGCTGAGCGAGTGATTTATAAGGAGGAAGTAAAAAGGGCCACAGGCATCTTCTTGATCAATTCTGTGCGACGATGGATGCCCGCTGTCCTGGTGGATTGATGGGGGAACTTAGAGCGCCGTTATACGAATTCAGCAAGCGGGTAGCCACGATGAATGCGCTTTCTGCATTC
>JBGOVH010000452.1:0-3471 GCA_041478005.1 Terriglobia bacterium
CAAACAAAGCGCCTGAAGCCGGCGAGGGAATCGAATATCTGCGCAGCATGGTGCGGCGACAGGTGGAAGCAGGTGCAGACTATCTCGATTTGAATGTGGATGAAGTCTCTTTGCGATTTAGCGAGCAGACAGCCGCCATGCAATGGTTGGTGCGTGCAGTGCAGCCAATGTCCCCCATCCCATTATCAGTGGACTCTTCCAATATCGAGATTATTCAGGCGGGGCTAGAAGCATGCGACGGAAAGACGGGAAGGACCCTTCTAAACTCTGCTTCGCTGGAGCGCCTTGAAGCCCTGGCACTGGCGAAGAAATATCATGCGAAGGTGATCGTGACGGCGGCCGGAGAGAAAGGAATGCCAGAGAATGATGAGGAGCGAGTGACCAACGCTTCACGCATGGTGGATGCCGCGCTAACTGAAGGAATTGCTATTCAGGATATTTTCATCGACGCCCTGGTTTTCCCCATCTCGGTAGACAGCGAATTTGGCATTCACTGTTTTCAGGCGATCCGCAAGCTTCGTGAGCGGTACGGGCCTGAGATTCACATTACGGGGGGATTGAGCAATGTTTCTTTTGGCATGCCTTGCCGTCGCGTGATTAACGATGCCTTCCTAATTCTGGCTGTCGAAGCCGGTGCAGATAGTGGAATCATTGACCCGGTCGCGGGAAACATTCAAAAGGTCTTTTCTATGGACAGGCAGTCCAAGCCTTACTTACTGGCCGAAGACATGCTCTTGGGAAGGGATCGTAATTGCAAAAACTTTCTAAGAGCCTATCGAAAGGGAGAGTTGCAGGCTTAGTAATCGTTGATTTGTCAATCCCCTTCAGGGAAAATGTCCAAACTCCAGAAACAGACACTCCAGCCGGACGCTGTCTTTTTTCGAAAGAAATAGAGACATGCAATAATGCCTCTCTCTGGAGATTGGACATTTTTCGTGGGTGTAGGCAGGGATGCCTGCACCAGCCCGAATCTAGCGTTTCGTTCATCAATCTGTGAAACATTGAACGAAACGTTGACTTGGGGGGCATGTCCCTTGAAAGTGCCGTCGCCTCGCGGCTCTTCGGTGTGCGAAATGTCCAAACTCCAGAGCAAGCCAAAGGCTTGCCAGCCATTAGCCGGTGGTTGAGGCCGCAGGCCGATACCTGTCCCACAAGGCCCCAATGGTGCAGATGATGGCGCGCACTGCGGTACTTAGCGGCCACGATGAAATGGCGCAATGGAAAGTGCTGGAAGACCTTCCTCACCTCCCATTCTGGCAGCGGGTTGTCCTGTTTCACCAAATTTCCAGCGACTCCCCTGTCTTAATCAAGTTCCTCTCTCAGGCCTTTTCGTCGGGCCAGGACGAAATGGTCTTAGCGGCTTTAGAGTTCGTCATCAGCCGTCAACGATTACTCCCAGTGGGAGAAACTCATCCACTTGCGAGTTCACCAAACCTCGAGATCCGTATCAAGTATTTCAAAGCTCTTCCCTTCTTCCCTATCAATGTTAAAACCCCGTGCCTCTTGCAATCCGGGCTGGCGGATTCAGACTGGCGAGTGCGAGCGATGGCAGCACGGGCCTGCAGCCTTCTGCGCGTTAGGAGCTTGGCTCCTCAGTTGCTGGAGGTGGTGAAATCCTCTGAAATTTCTGCAGAGGCAGGCCACGCAGCCCGTGCGCTTGTGGCTATCGGCGGTGAAGCCCGACGATCTTTGCAGGCGTTGTCGCCGTCCTGGAGGGAAACGCTCTTCTCAAAGTGGCCAGGCCTTTCTTTGAAGAGCCCCATCAAGTGTTGGCAGTCGGCGGGATTGTCCGTGTGGCTAACGGCTGCCAGATCTCGGCAGGACAGATTGAAAAGGTGGATCTTCCATCCTCCTGGATAGCGCGTTTTCAGGTCGTAGAATACTTTCGCGCCTTTCTCGGTGGCCGGGTGGCTTTCAGTGCGTTTAACTGCCTGCTCGTCATCTCTGGAGCTTTCGGCTTATTCTTGAAGTCGGCAGTGCTCGCGGTGGGAGGTTATCGAACCAGCACGGTGGGTGAAGACATGGAGCTCATTGTGCGCCTCCATCGCTGGGCGCGTGCAAACCGAAAAAAATACAAGATCGTTTTTCGGCCGGATCCCGTTTGCTGGACTGAAGTCCCCCAGTCCTTGAAAATTCTGAAACGGCAGCGCAACCGCTGGCAGCGCGGCACCATCGAGACAGTCTGGGCCCACAAAGGAATGATTGCCAACCCACGTTATGGCTTCTTGGGCTTATTTGCTTTTCCTTACTTTGTTCTCTTTGAAATGTTGGGACCGGTGGTGGAGCTCACCGGCTATGTGCTGACCGCAGTCGGTCTTTACCTGGGGCTCTTCGACTGGCGTATAGCCTTGCTCTTCTTTCTCGCTGCTGTGCTGTATGGCATGATTTTATCGATTGCTTCAGTCGTGCTAGAAGAATTGACCACGCACCGCTATCCGGGTGTCTGGAATCTCGTGGGATTGATAATCGCGGGTGGTGTGGAGAACTTTGGGTTTCGCCAGATTCTCACCGTATGCCGAGCGCTAGCATTCATTGATATTCTCAGGGGCAATAAAGTCTGGGGGGAGATGGAGCGCAAAGGTTTTCAAAAATCCCGGTTCTGAACTGAAATTCATTGTTGCTCTCGCTTTTTGCTTTACTCGGTCGGGCGACGCGCATGAGCCAGATTGAAAGAAATGCAAACACTCCTATTCCGAACATGCGGTTTTGGCTCAAGGCTGGAACTGTGAAGACCACGCCGGCGGCAATTGATTCTCCAGCTGAACCGATGGTTTGGACAAAATTATTCTCCAAAATAGTTGATTGAGAACGAGAGCGAAACAACATCATGGCAATGACAGCGGAAGGAATGGAGGCGCTGACAGTCAAACCCACTCTCAACCCAAGATAAACAGATGTGGCGCCAAAGACTAGGTGATGAGTGTCACGACATCGTTCACAGGTTTACGTACCATGACATCGTTCACAAATTGTCGGATAGCGCTGTGGAACCTGCCGCAGCTGATGGAAAGGCAAACGCTTCGCGCCTTTCCACAAGCTGCTTGGAAAGTAGACAACACTTTCCACAGGTACCACAGCGCCTGCTGCTGGTTTATAGCTTGTGCACGATGTGTTGATACTCTCAGCTATGAACGATGTCATGAGATTTGAGAGCTAGCTCTTCTTCCCTGTGTTTTTGCCCCACCGAGTGAAGTAGAATCTGCTTGCCACGAAGAAGTCTTGCAAATTGGCCAGCGGATAAACCCTGACTTGACGCGGCTGCTCAATTCGCTGTGTCATGAAATCGCACGCGGGTCTGAATCATGATGATCATCGGCATTTGCGGGGGGACTGGATCGGGAAAGACCACCATCTCGCGAAAAATCGTCGAGGCCGTTGGGGAAGACAAGGTCCTGCCGCTGGCACAAGATGCTTATTACAAAGACAGCAGCCATCTGCCCTTTGAGCAAAGAGTGGAGCTTAATTTCGATC
>JBGOVH010000076.1:0-8582 GCA_041478005.1 Terriglobia bacterium
ATGATCCACCCCTAGAAGGAACGCCCATGACTGTCGCTCTCACCGAGAAAGAAAACCTCTGGCGAACAATCAAACGCAAGGATCCCGATCATGTTCCGGTCCGGCGCATGGATGGAGTCATTCCGGGGATGGTCAAGGTCTACTACCACGGATGCCGCATGACCGAGGCTGGCATCGACCGTTGGGGAGTGAAATGGGAGGGAGCTTCTGCTATTCGAGCGGGCTCACGCCGTGGCTTATTTCACCTCTCATGTGGCGCAAGCTGATCAAGCCGGAACTGAGCCGCATCTATAAAGGTTGCCAAAGAGGCAGGAATCCTCATCTTTCATCATTCCTGCGGCAAGATCATGGAGATTGTTCCAGACCTCATCGAGATTGGTGTGGACGTGCTGGATTCCGTACAAGCCCAAGCCAATGATCTAACCGAGATGAAGCACCTCTACGGAAATAATCTCTTCTTCATGGGTGGCGTTGACACTCAACACGCACTTAGCCAGGGCTCGCCCGAAGAAGTGGTGGCTGACGTGAAGCGATGCATTCGCTGTCTCGGTCCAGGTGGCGGCTACATCCTTGGGCCGGATAACCTCATCCCTATTCCCGAGCGCAATTATCGGGCCTATCTGGCGGCCGGAGAACAATTCGGGCGATATCCGCTGTCCGTTTAGCAGGGTGCATTCCCTTTCAAGCGCACCTCCCGCCTGGGGAATCAGCAACTACTCCATTTGGATCATCTCTTGCTCTCTTATTTAACCGTAGAGGGCAGCCTTCAAGTCACAAGCCTTACAAGAGATGCCCTAGATCCCTGAGTTCGTTTGAGTAGGATTCCAATAGCCTCATGATTCACATTCGAATTTGAAGCACCCTACTGGGGAAAAACCCACTTCAGGTTGGGGTATTCGACCCAATGATCCAGGAGCTGAGCTATGACACCTCGAGATCGAATGCTGGCAGCAATTCACGGAAAACCGACCGATCAGATTCCCTGGGCGCCGCGAATGGATCTCTGGTGCATTGCCCTTCGGGAGCGGGGAACCATGCCACCACAGTTCGAAGGACTGAATTTGGAGGGGATTGCAGATGTCCTAGCCGTGGGCTGCCACGCGGTTCGGGGAGACTATACACTAACCCGAGATCCGGCTGAATTCGCACTGAGGGCATTTGGCCTTGAAAATCATCAGGATTTCCCTTTTCGGGTCAGGCTGACCCTCCCTATGGAATTCAAGTTCGATGGGGAGAACTATTGGAGTACGATCCAAACAGCGGACGGAGAGCTCACTACACACCTCTACCACACCGCTGAAATGAGGCGATCTGGGATCTCCATGCCTTTTACAATGAGACACCCGGTTCGTTCAGTCGCTGACCTCGAAGCAGTCGGCCAAGTTTTCGAGCATCTAGAAGTAATTCCGACGCCCGATGACTATGCACGATTCCGTGATCGGATTGGCGAACGCGGGCTTGCCATTGCCAGCGGTCCTCTCGGCGCTTCTCCGATGCACCTGCTCCTGCACGACCTCATGCCGATGGAACAGTTCTACTATCTCTATGCCGATGAACGGGAGGCCCTGTGCCGGTTGACTGAGAAGATGACGCCCTATTTCGAGTCGGCGCTTGAGGCATTGCTACAGTGCAATGCTGAGGTGATCCACTGGGGAGCAAATTACGACCAGGATCTCACGCCCCCCTCGTTCTTCAAGAAAGAAATCATTCCCTGGCTGCAACGGGTCAGCGACCAAGCCCATGTGGCTGAAAAGTTGGTCCTCACACACACGGATGGTGAAAATCGCTTTCTGTTGCCTTTCTACCCTGCCTGTGGCTTTGATGTCGCCGAGTCGGTCTGCCCTCACCCCATGACAAGTTGTACGTTGGCTGAAGTTCGGGCGGGCATGGGATCCAAGGTGACCGTCTGGGGCGGCATCCCATCCGTCGCTCTTTTGGAAACGTCCATGGACGACTCGGCTTTTGAGGCTTATTTGGACAAAGTGTTCAGGGAGCTAGGAGCGGCTGAACATCTAATTTGGGGGGTGGCGGACAATGTTCCGCCAGACGCCAAACTGTGTCGGCTCGATCGGATTAGAGAGCGAATTGAATGCTTCGAACCGACTCCCCTCAGAGCCCCTCTTGCCAAGGGTGAACCGTAGGGGAGTGACCCGTCGCCTTGACTGGAGACTCCACAGAGACTCTTTCTGTTGCAAGCGGGAGGAACTATGGGAATGATTTCGCGAGAGAGGGTCTTGACTGCCCTCAGAGGAGAAGAGCCTGACCGCGTCCCTTATAGCGAGCTGAGTGTGGACCGGGTGCTGGCCCGGAAATTGTTAGGATGGGGTGAACCCGAGAGCCAGGCTTTTAATTTGGAGGCTAATCTTTACACGGCTGGTGAAGCTAAGGCGCTCGCCGCGCACCTAAAGATGGACAACCTGTTCTACGTTATGCGGGCGCCCATTTGGGCGCACAAGGTTGCGGGCAAAGACGGTCGGCTTTTTTACGGCGAAGGGATGATCAAAACTGAAGAGGATCTCTCGCTCATGCGGTTCCCTGACCCTAACGATGACTCGTTCTATGCCGAGGCCCTGGAGTTTGCTAAACAAAAAGGAGATTATGCCGCCTGCTTTGTAACACGGATTGGCATCTTCTCTACCATGATGAGCATGGGAATGGAGAACTTCTGTGTGGCGCTTTATGAGAACCGTCCTTTGGTGGAAGAAGTTTTGGACCGCTACTGCAACTGGACCGCCCGGGTGGCAGAGCGTGTCTGCCAGCTCGGATTCGACGTTTTTGTCTCCACCGACGATATGGCCTTCAAGACTTCGACTTTTTTCTCGGTGTCGGTTTTTCGCGATTTGGTCCTACCTCGCTACCGCCGCGTGCGTGAGTGGATCACCCTACCTTGGGTTATCCACAGCGATGGGAACATTTTGTCTTTTGTAGACGATCTACTGAGCTTGGGGATCGCGGGTCTGCACCCTAACGAAAAAGGGGCTGTGGATATTCGGGCTATGAAGCAACGTTATGGGAAAAGGCTCTGCTTATTGGGGAACGTGGATTTGAATATCCTTGGTATGGGAACCCCGGCGGACGTCGACAGGGAGGTTCTTGAACTCATCCGGGATGTCGGGCCTGGTGGCGGGTACATCGCAACCAGCGGTAATAGTCTCGCCGGTTACCTGTTGCCCGAGAATGTAATGGCCCTGTCGGCCGCTGTGCAGAAATACGGATGTTACCCATTGCAGATTACTTCGGCAGATCGTTCTGCCTAGCCATGCCTAATCATGGGCTAGCCCAGGGGTAGCCCCGGACCAGAGATAGTTGCAGTAATGCTGTACTGGCCTTCCGCAGCTGGTGGAGGACCCCAAAAGCGGACTTCTGTTGTTGTCGACTTCAATACTATCGAGGAGGAATTCATGGGAGCAGACAATCCACTCTATCGTGCCGTCCTGGAAGGAAACGCAAAGTCAGCCAGATCCATCACGGAGGATGAACTTTCCCGGGGAGCGGATCCGCAGCAACTTGTAAATGAGCAGATGATTCCCGCCATGGATGAGGTTGGCCGGCTATTTGATTGCCATGAGTACTTCGTTCCGGAAATGCTGATCTCGGCGCGGGCCATGAAGTCGGCTCTGGAAGTTTTGAAGCCTCATTTGGCGAAGGGCGGCGCGGAGTCCAAAGGCAAAGTTGTGATAGGAACCGTCAAAGGAGATCTCCATGACATCGGAAAGAATCTGGTTTCCGCCATGCTGGAAGGAGCAGGTTATGAGATCTTCGATCTGGGAACAGACGTGCCTGCGGAACGGTTCGTTAAAGCCATTGAAGAAAAAAGCGCCACAGTTGTTGCGTTGTCAGCTCTGCTAACCACAACGATGCCTGCCATGAAGACCGTTATAGATGAGTTGAAGAATGCTGGCCTGCGGGAACGCGTGAAGGTGGTGGTTGGAGGTGCGCCGGTGACCGCCGATTTCGCCCGTCAGATCGGCGCTGACGGATACGGGGACACAGCCCCTGGTGCAGTGAACCTGGTAAGAGGGCTGCAGGCAAGCAGCGCCTGAAGGGCAACGTGACGTATACTTAAGTGCCTCGTTTCATAAATACGGTCTCCTATTTTTGACGGGTGGAACGTGCACGCCCGCGTGCGTTCAAGCGTGCGCCGGAGCGCCCGCTCCACCCCGCCCGCTAGCAGCTCGAAGAGTGTTACGGTCCTAAGGGTTTCAGTGAGGTGGGGGAGAGTTGCTCCGCCGATTTCCCGCTTCAGGTTTCTGGACTCCTATAACCCAAACCGAAAGCTAAAAGACCGCTCCGCCCTTGCTCTTCAGGGATTGCCTTCACCGAACCCTGTGAGAATCCTCCACCCAGAGTCAATCTATGAGAGTCAGCGTTAGCCCCTCTACAACCAATCGGCTGGGTTGGATGGTGGTCCTGGTTCTCTTTGCAGGGTCTGTCAATAACTATCTGGATCGGGCCATTCTCGCCGTCGTGATGCCGCAGGTGCGAAAGGATCTCTCCTTAACCAACGCAGACTACGGTCTCGCCGTCAACGCCTTTCTCATCCTTTACATGGTGTTCTACGTCCTCGGAGGTCGACTCGCCGATTGGTTGGGCTGCAGGCGCATGTTCCTCATTACCGTCATATTCTGGTCCGCCGCCAGCACGTTGCATGCTCTGGTTCGTGGTCTGGCAAGTCTTTGTTTTTTCCGGGCCCTGTTGGGAGCAGGGGAAGGCGCTTTCTACCCTACTGCGATTCGGGGAGTGTCCGAATGGTTTCCACCTGACAATCGAGCCAAGGCTGTGGGCCTGCTTATGTGTGGAATCACCATCGGGTCTCTACTCACACCTCCTATCGTGGCCTGGATCACCCTTCATTACGGATGGCGTGCCTCCTTTTTCTTGACCGGAACCTCGGGCTTTCTGCTTGCTCTTGTTTGGATCTACCTCCATAGGATCATTAAGCGAACATTTGCGACTTCGGATCCAGCCCCAGCTGATCGGATCGAAACTCAATCCCAGGAGATTGGACAAGAGGACCTTTCATTCGGAGAGGTACTCAAACGCAGGAAGTACTGGTTTGTGCTGACAGCTCGGGCCATGACAGATGCTGCCTGGTTCTTTTATCTCTTCTGGATCCCTGGCTACTTCCAGGTTGTCCGCGGTTTCGATTTGGCTAAGGTTGGCCGCTTGCTATGGATACCATTCTTCTTTGCCGACATAGGGGCCCTGGCGGGTGCCTGGGTGAGCAGTGGTCTCATTCAGCGTGGGCTCGGTCTAGATCGCAGCCGCAAGATAGTGCTTGTCATTTCTGCACTTCTCGCTGGATGCGGGGTGGGCGCCTATTACGTGTCGGTCCACTCCCTTGCCATCGCCTTCGTGAGCTTGGCACTTTTCGGGCATTTCTCGTGGGCAACCAATATTCATACGGTCATTACGGAGATCTCTCCAAAACGGAGTCTGGCGATGCTGTATGGGATTACAGGGGCCGCTGGAACGATGTTGGGAGCGATAACTCAGCCCTTAGTCGGCCGTGTCATCGACAAGGCAGGCTACGAGGTCCCATTTGTGGCGGCCAGCTTGCTGTATGCCCTAGCCATAGTTCTGCTTTTGAGCGCAGGGAAAATAGAAAGGATGCAGAGGGTTCGGGCCCCAAAAGAGGCCATGGCGAGGGGCTGAACGGGTAGTGGAAGAATGCTCTGGTTTGCGAGTTGAATTATCCTTGGGGAGGGAACCTATGAAAAGGCTACGCATTGGATTTATTGGCGCCGGCTGGTGGGCCACTACTAATCACATTCCGATCCTGAGTCAACGTCAGGACGTGGAATTGGCAGGGGTTTGCGGGCTTGGGAAAGAGATGTTGCAGAAACTGAAGAGCAGATTCGATTTCCCTTTGGCAACCGAGGACTATCGAGAACTGCTGGCGGAAAAGCTCGATGGCGTAGTGGTGGCTTCCCCCCATCACCTGCATTACGAACATGCACGCGCAGCGCTGTTGGCCGGCTGTCACGTCATGGTGGAAAAGCCAATGACTTTGCGTGCCAACGAAGCCTGGGCACTAGTGAACTTAGCCAAGGAACGCAATTTACAAATTGTTGTCCCCTACGGATGGCATTACAAATCTTTCGTGCAGCGAGCAAAACAGCTTATGGAGGAGGAGACCATTGGTCAGATTGAGTATGTCCTCTGTCATATGGCTTCACCCACCAAGAGCCTTTTTGCTGGGAGCGGATTACCCCCTTCTCAATGGACGCCCTCCATCGCCGAGCCGGATCCCGCGACGTGGCAAGTCAAAGCACAAGGCGGTGGCTACGCTCACGGCCAGATTTCCCACTCCGCGGGCCTGATGTTTTGGCTGACCGGCCTGCGTGCCGCAGAAGTCAGTGCCCGCAGGTCGTCTCCAAACTCCGCTGTGGACATGTACGATGCGGCGGCCGTGGTATTCGACAATAATGCCCTGGGCACAATTTCGGGAGCAGCGACGCTGCCTGATGGGAGCAAGTTTCAGGTCGATTTGCGTATCTTTGGGGATCGAGGTGTGCTTCTCCTGGATGTCGAGCGTGAGCGTCTGGAGGTACGCCGCCACGGTGGAAATTGTCTGCATTGGGAGATTCCGCCAGGCCAGGGCGCCTACGATTGTGACATTCCGCCGCATCGATTGATCGAACTGATCCAGGGGCAGGGTTCCAACGATTCGCCTGGTGAAGTAGCTGCCCGGGCGGTAGAGCTGATCGACGCAATGTCGCGCTCCGCCGCTCAGGATGGACACCCAGTGCGGGTTTAAGAGAAATTCCTGGAACGAGTTCCCCCTTGGAAACTTGACAGCAGCGGCGAATCAGCGGCACAATGCCAGCAAATCGATCGTGCAGCGTCAGGGATGGCTGCGGAAAGACCTGGGCCGACGCAGAGCGTGGGGTGGGATGCGAATCCGCCAACAACTGCCGCTTTTTACACTCTAAACGCTTATCAATCCGCTGTTCGTCAGCGTCGTCATCTATTGAGAATTGCATCATTGAGCGACAAAAACTAGCCGCACGGAGCAGATTGAAGAGATGCCACTATAATTTGCAGAGGTCAATAGGAACGAAAACTGAAGGAAGGCTTGACGATGAGGCTCTCTTATGACAATGGTTACCGCATTCGAAATGGGACGGTTCCGCATCGCGATGCGGCTTGCCGTCATCGGAGTTCTGCAGACTCTGCTGGTATGCCCGCTGCTGAAGGCAGAAATCCCTCTGCCCACGCCGCGTGAGCACTATCAGAAGTTCCCACGAGGGACCACCGGTCTGGCTCTCCTCTCCGAATTTATGCAGCAACTGGACCCGGCCACTCAGAAGATGCTGGGAGCCCTGGCCCAAGCTGGCGGACTGCCTGACCCGCAGTCATTTCCAAAAATCGATCCTGCAACAACTGCAGAATTGCTGAAGCTGGCTGAATTGCTCCCTCTGCCCAAGACCCCACCGCTCTCTAAACCGCAGGTAGTAACGCTGCTCAAGCAAATCAATTGGACTCCGTGGCGCATCCAGATTCTGGAGTTCTTCATTCACCAATCCCAAGTGCTAGACATGATTCCTGAGAGATGGGGAACCCTCTGGGGTCCGATTGTACATGATGCTTTGCTTTACTTCTTGGATCATCTACCGGAGGATCGACTGGCGGAGAAATTTGTCAATCTGGCTTACCTTCCTCCAGGGACTTCGCGCGGGACCTACCTTCTTGAATTTGTGTCCCGAACCCCCAGCCTTCAAAAGCTGGGGCAGATCCTGGCACGGAATCCGGATCTGGCTCTCGACTATCGAGAAGCGCTGCAGCGTCTGGAAAACGGTATTCAGACCACTACTCGCGATGAACTGGTCGAATTCATCACCCAGGATGTCGGCAGGGAGGCCATCGAAAAGTATCAGGTAAAGTTTGCCAACAAAATCTTGGCTGAGGCGAGCGTCGCGGCAGTCATTCGTGCGAGTTGTGTTCTTCCCGGAACAGAAGCGCCGCGCGACGCCATCTGCAAAGTCATCAAGCCTTACGTGCTCGTCGCACTTCCCCAGGACTTGACCATTGTGGATGATCTGGCTGGCTATTTCACCCGGCAGCACGATTATTATCAATTGGGCTCAATGCCTTTGAGCAAGTTGTTTCAGGAGATTAGGAGATCTCTGTCTGACGAGATCAAGACTGTCGAAGAACAACATAACCTGGTTCGCGCGCGTGAGTATTACCGTGACAACCCCAGAATCCTGGTTCCAGAACTGTTTCCCCTTTCAAACAACCATGTTTCCATCATGGAATTTGTTCATGGCCATAAGATCGCCAATGCCTTCCCGGGGGACGCCCGCCAGCGAGCTCTGATGGCCCGCCGGTTCTTTGATGCGCTGACGTTTGATGTGATTTTCTCGCCCAGGAAAGATGCGTTGTTCCACGGTGACCCGCACGCTGGAAATGTCTTCCACGTGGTCGACGACAAGGACCCCTATCGAATTGCCCTGCTGGACTGGGGACTGTGCGGCACGTTCCCACGCGAAGAGCGCCG
Source organism: Terriglobia bacterium (assembly GCA_041478005.1). Taxonomy (GTDB): domain Bacteria; phylum Acidobacteriota; class Terriglobia; order Versatilivoradales; family Versatilivoraceae; genus JBGOVH01. The sequence goes on from JBGOVH010000076.1 coordinate 8,504, forward strand.
GCAGCTGGTTCAGCTCATGCTGGGAGTGCAGATCCGGGATGCCAGGCGCCTGCGTAACAATGTGGACGCCCTGTTGGAG
>JBGOVH010000096.1:0-7804 GCA_041478005.1 Terriglobia bacterium
AGTCAAAAAAGCCAGTGAGAAGCAATAGTTGCTCAAGAAGAACAACGTGCTGGCTTTAGTTGGCGCCTTCCAATACACCCCCAAGCCAAAGGCCAACATGAAGAGCGCCATGAGATTGCCTGCCCAGGCTAAAAATACCTGAGCCTTGGGCAAACTCGCTTGCTTGACGCCGAACTCGTGCAACACTCCAGCTCTGGATACCGTAATCTTTTCTTCAACACCAACTCCCGTCCTAGGCCGCATTGAAAGCTGATACAAGTTATCGGTCGGAATTTCTCCGATGGCAATAACTCTGTCTCCGGCCTTTAGGCCAGTCAGTTCCGCCGGGCTATTAGGCTGAACATGAATCACCGTATAATCTGCAGTCACTTCATACCCCGGATAGGGGGTGGGTGAAATGTCGATCATCCCGATCAAGGAAAGACTCAAGGCAACGACGGCCATTGCGGCGAAAAGATATTTGAGCTTGCCGTAGTCTCTGAACTGTATTCGATAGGTTCCAGTCGTCATTAGCGAAGTGAAAAACGCCGCCAAAACTGCAACAAAAGAGATCATGAGTGTTGTGGTATTAAGGAATCTCATTTCACCCTCCTTCCTCCATCGGCGCGAGAGACGATGGAATCAAAGTTTTCGGCTCTCGAAGAGTCCACAAAACTGCCCGTAGTATCGCTCCCTAGCTTTCCTTCTTGGCCTTTTTGCAAAGAGATAATGGGATGAATCTCTAGCCAAGCCCCTCTTTGTACCTCCAAAAGCACTCAACTTTCCAAAATACAATGACCCGGAATTAAGCCGCCTAAAGATACCCAAACATTACCGAGATCCCAATGATTAAGGGGTGTTTTGAGGTATTGTTTCCTTTACATTGTACTCCTTAGTCGGCCACGATTCATGGCTTGGGAGGAAACTCGCATTTCATTAATTTGAACAGGCCTCAGTCTGCTTAAAACTCCATTCATAGTTCGAAACAATGGGTGATATCCCCTTTGATTGGGTGAAATCCTCCAATTTGAAAAAAGATTTTTGTAGCTCTGAGTTGTTTCTTGACTCGTATGAAAATCCCGCTCAAGGGGCGTAAGGGGGGTATCCATAGCCCTTCCCTACCCCTAATTATTCATGAAGCGATCGCTTGTGATTCGAAGTCTCATTAACCCCGCGCTGAAGCGCGGGGTTAATGACAAATCCAGGCTTTCACTGCACGTGTTCATGAGTAATCCAAGCTAGGGCATAGCTCAACGTGGATTTATTCTCTAATGGAATGGCGTGTGCTGAACGATACAAGGTGGGTAAGCTGAACCCAAGCAGGCTAGCCCCAAGTTGCAAACTGCCATCATTCAAGCAAGGCACGTTCGAGTTCTATGAACCCAGACTTATCCAGAGAACGAGCCTCCTTAGCAGACTACTATAACGATACTTACCGTCTTGATCTCAAGGAGGGACCTCATATGTTAGGCACCAAATCAAAGGTTGGAGAAGACGCGATGGTGAATGCACAATTTTGCGTTTCTGCCGCCGCAAATGTACTGGAGATTGGGGCCCCTGAAAGTAGTGATGTTGAGAAGGAGATCCATGGAGGGCAGCGTCCTCGCATACTAGTCGCTGATTCAGATGGTTCGGCAAACCGAGTGGTTGCCGCCACCTTGCCGTCTAACTACTATGATTTGGTCTTTGTCAACTCACCGAGAGAATTACTCAATACTTTCATCGACGGATCTTCTTTTCATGCAGTATTACTCGAGCTTTTGAACCCCGTTCAAGAGTCTCTTGACTTGCTCTCTTTTATTAAGGATAAGAGTCCAACAACAGAAGTGATCATGATTTCCTGGTTTGCCGAAGAAGACTTATGGATTGAATCGATCCAGCGGGGAGCCTATGACTATTTGCCCAAACCATTGGACCGGAGAGAACTCCATAGGGTCATGACCAACGCGCTGGAAAGAAACCGGCACGAGGGACGACTGGTTGCCAGGGCATAGCTTTGCAGGGATAAAGCGATTTTCCATTTGCTATTGACCATCTGTTATTTTCTATTTTGGTGCAGCACCCACCTAAACCCGCCCTTCACTGGCCGACGAAGCTTTTCTTAAATAATCCAAGCAGGCAGGACAGAAGGCGTTTGTCTTGAGATCAATCTCCTCAATGGAATTGGAGAAGTGCATGATACAGTCAAACGTACGGCAATGAACCAGCCCAAATGTATGACCTAGTTCGTGGAGGGCTTCTTTCTCGGCTCTTTCATAGAAGAGGGCATTCGCTTCAGGAAGACCATAGAACTGCTGTCTTAAACGATGGACTGAAACGACTGCGGCTCTATTGCCAAGTTGGGCTTCCCCGAAGACGAAAGTCAAGATTGGTATGAAGAGGTCGACGTCTGCAACCCCCAGAATCTTTCCCTCTGCGCTACGGACACTTTTGAGAAGTTCTGCAATCAGTTGCGTTGAATGGTACTGCTTCCGGCTTGGGTTGTAAGCCCTCCTTGGGTCTATTGCTCGATCCTCAATACCGCAAGGCAACTTCAGGCTGTCCGTCAGAGCTGTGGCCAGCCAGGAGATAATGGCAGGATCAATGCGGCCGATGGCGACAAGACGTATTTCAGGCATGTGGGTCCTAAATCAGGGGGGAAAAGGGGAAGAGGGAAAAAGGCGAAAAGGATTTTCCATTGACCATTGTTCATTTTTTATTTGCCATTTGATTAAATGGGTTTCCTCCGTCCCCAAAATAGGAAATAACAAATGGTCGATGACAAATGGAAAATGGCTTTTTCGTTTTTTTCCCTCCAATCACGCAATCATCTGACTCTTACCCCCGCTCGTTGGCCCTTGATCCTTCCCCTTTTCTCCCTCTTTTACTCTAAGCTCCTTTTTTCAATTGCGCTTCTCTGAGTCCATATTTCTTAATCTTGTTGTAGAGAGTGACTCGATCAATTTCGAGCCAACGAGATGCCTGGGAGATATTCCATTCCGTTTCTTGAAGAACCCTTTGGATATGGAGCTTCTCCAGAGCAGAGAGTGATTTATTGTTGGGAAGTTGTTTGCCAGCATCAACGAGTTGAAAGGGGAGATCGGCGGGTTCAATTTCTTTTCCCTGGCAGACGAGCACCGCTCGTTCCATGGCGTTTTGCAGCTCCCGCACATTCCCTGGCCATTCGTGAGCCTTAAGCAGATCCATCGCATTGCGGGAGATGCCTCGAACCGGCTTATTCATGGATTGTGAATACTTCTTTAAAAAATGGTCCACGAGTACGGGTATATCCTCACGGCGTTCTCGCAGGGGTGGGATCGTAAGGGAAAAAACATTCAGGCGATAATACAAATCCTCGCGAAAAACTCCTTCGGCAACCATGCCTTCAAGGTTTTTATTAGTGGCTGCAATCAGACGAAAGTCCACTGCAATCGGTTGATTGCCTCCGACCCGGGTAATTTTCTTTTCTTCCAAAACGCGCAACAGGTCGACCTGAGTTTTTAGGCTGATGTCTCCGATTTCATCCAAGAAGAGAGTCCCGCCATCCGCCATTTCGAATTTTCCCTTACGCCTGTATTGAGCTCCTGTAAAGGCGCCTTTTTCATGGCCAAACAACTCACTCTCTAAAACCCCTTCCGATAAAGCGCCACAATTTACAATCACAATGGGAAGGTAACGTCGCGGGCCGTCTGCATGAATGGCGCGGGCAATCAACTCCTTGCCCGTTCCGCTCTCCCCGCGAATGAGGATTGTTGTGTTGGATTGGGACACCAGCGTGACTTGTTCCAAGACCATTTGCATTGACACACTTCTCCCAACGATCTCATGGAACCGAGACATCTCATCAATTTTCTGGCGCAGTTGAAGATTCTCGACTACCAGTGCACGGCGCTCCGCCGCATTGCGAATCAGGTGTTCCAGGTCTTCAGGATCAATCGGTTTGACTACATAGTCATAGGCTCCTTGTTTCATTGCCTCTACGGCTGTTTCCACCGAGGCATAGGCTGTCATAATGATGATGGTCGAGTCCGGCACGATACTCTTGATTTTCCGTTGCAGCTCTAGACCATCCATGCCAGGCATTTTGATGTCCAGCAGAAAAATGTCCCACTGCCCTTGGGTCAGCTTTTCCAAGGTTTCTTTTCCGGATCCGGCGACGTCTGCCGTGTAGCCCTCTTCTCGAAACCAGCTTCCGAGAGACTCGCGCACACTGGGCTCATCATCAGCAATAAGAATGCGAATTTCTTTCTGAATTCCCATCTTAGCACCCCCTTTCAGGAGGGGAGAAAGGCCTGTTTCAAACTCTTCCGTCGCCCCTCACGGGCAATTGGATAGTGAACGTTGTTCCTTCCCCCAGGGCAGCTTTCACGTCGATCTCCCCCGAATGTTGACTGATAATGCCATAGACCACCGCCAAGCCCAGGCCAACCCCCTTTCCCTGTTCTTTCGTCGTAAAGAAGGGCTCGAAGATATGACGTTTTGTCTCCTCATCCATCCCAATTCCGTTGTCCCTAATCGAGATTTCTACCCTGTTTCGGTCGGCCGAGAGGCGGGACAACACCTCAAGAATCCCCTCGCCTGGAGTCACCGCTTCAATAGCATTGATGAGCAATGCCACCAAAGCCTGCCGTATCAGTTGGGCATCACAGACAACCGGAGGAAGCGACTCTTCAAGCTGCATGTGGGTTTCCAGGTTGATAAGGTCTATCTTGTGTTGCACCAGACGAATCGACTCCAGCAAGAGTTGGTTTAGATTATTGGGCTGCAGGCTGACCTTGGATTGCCGAGCAAACAACAGGAGGTTTTTGACAATCTCCCCACAACGTGCCGACTCGCTGGCAATGACTTCAAGATGCTTCCCTGCATTTTCAAAATCAGAAGGCAATTGTGGGTTGCTTTTGAATTTCTTCAATAACAACTTGGCATATGTAAGAATCCCGGTGAGTGGATTGTTAATCTCATGGGCGACAATCGCTGCCAACTTTCCGATCGCGACCATCCGCTCGACCTGCACCATCCTTTCACCAGCACGTCTTAATTCTTCGGTCTTCTCTTCCACGCGGCGCTCAAGGATCCGAGTCCAATCTGTAATCTGGTTGTTCGCCTGTTTCAAAGCTTCCGTCATCTGATTAAAGGAAGCTGCCAATTCCCCGATTTCGTCCCGCGACGATATTCCGATCCTGTAATCCAGGTTACCAGACGCCACACGCTTGGTTCCGGCGATCAACAAGGCAACGGGCTTGTGGACCATCAACCAGATTGGGATTCCGACAATGAACGGGACTGCCAAAATCGCGCCCACGAAACTGGCCACCATCTGCCGGGATCCCAAGGCGATGGTTTCATCCACCCTGGCCAGTGACAAAGTCACGTCCAGAACTCCGAGGACTTGCTTAGCAGGCGGATGAGCATGACATTCACTGTTCGAACAGCTGGGCTCGTTTTCGATTGGATTTATCAAACCAAGGATTCTCTCGCCCTTGGCTCCCGTAAAGATGCGAATCCGGTCAGGACGATTCAATCGTGCAAGCGGTTCTCCTTGAGCGTGACAAGCGGTACAGGCTTCAGCTTTTTTGTCTACAAAGGTTTCTAGCTCATGGCCGGCAGTGGAGAAACTGATTTTTCCTTCCTGGTTAAAAATGCGAATTTTGCTGATGCCGGGTTCAGCGCCAATGGTGGTGATAATGTGATACAACTCATCCCGATGATTTTTCAGCATGCTGTAGCGCGTGCTGCGTTTGATGGTGTCACTGATCCGATCGGCGCTCGCGATGGTGATCTCCTCGAGGTTTTTCCTATGCAGCTGCACAATTTGATATCCCAGGATGAGGAAAACAATTGCCATGCTTCCAATCAGACACAGCGTGAGTTTCAGGCTCAAATTGAATGATCGCGAGAACATTGAACAACCTTATTGTGCATGGCAAAGCTGGCAGTCCTCCTTAACACTAAAACTCTTCTGTCCATTATGACAGCCGCCACACCGTTCTTCCGCATGCATATCCCGCTTGCTGTCGATCGTTCCTGCTGAAGCCCCAGCCGGTACGGATAGCTGCGATCTCAAGATTTTGAATTGTTTCAAATGACATTCTCTACAGTTAGGTTGTTTCAGGTCGACATGAGAAGAATGTCGAAATGTCACCAATCCTGGGCTTTCGCCAGTCTGAGGAAAAGTCAGATCCGGAGTTATTTTGAATTGCTCTAGGCCGCGACTCAATTCTGGACGACGGACGCTCATCCCCACGTTGGCTGAGGGGGAAGCGCGATACCGGAATCCGCTGTAGCCCAAGGCAACAGCGCTAACCAGAAATAATCCTCCTAAGACCAAGACGAGGGTTGTCGTGCTTTGCAACGGTTGCCGCAGAACATTCGGAGCCAGCAGTTCCGACGCCTCACGTTCGACTACACTGCCAGACTCCTCATCAAGGAACACTGGAAGGTGTTTCACGGCCAAACCAAACGAGACAAAACCTAATGCCACAATCATGGAAGTCACAGAGACTTCGGTCCAACTGGAGAAATAACTTTGGCCTGCGAAGTTCTCCATTCCCGTAATGCTGACATTCAGGCGATTCATGATAAACCCCAGGACCACCAGGAATGCCGAGACAAAAAGGCTGAAATGATTGGTCCTAATACGGGGGATCACAAGCAGGATAATCGGTGCCAGGATCCCTAAAAGGGTTTCCGCCAAGAACATTCGGGCCTCATAAGTAGGTCTAAATGCAAGCTCCCATGCACCACGCCCCATCAGATCCTGAATTCTCAAGACCAGGTAGACAGCTAAAGTCACCACAATCACCTTGCCTAGATTTTCAAGCAAGCCAATTTCGAGACCCTTCCGGAAGGCCCGGTAACTCAGGAAGGATTCAAAAATGGTCTGGCACAACCGAGCCCAACAGCCGAAATAAAGAAGAATACCGGGAGCAGTGGTGAGTACCACAAGGGATGGAGCTTCTGGGGAACAATCAGGTAGAGGGATCCCAGAGAAGACTGGTGCAACGTGGAAAGGATCACGCCCAGGATAACCAGGGGAATCGTCAGCGATCGCATGATCCTGAGAGGCGTTTCCAGTCGCAACCGTTGGAAGAGGAGGGGACTGAACTCCAGAGCCAAAACCGCTGTATACAAAGTTACGCACCAGGCCACCTCGAACATGACCGAGCGTGGATTCCACTTCACCAATGGGTGCCAGATGCGGTAGGGCCTGCCCAGGTCAAGGTCATGTGCTCAATAGGTCGAGTCGTGACGAACTCCCGAAACCTTTGAATTTCCAACTTAAGCCAGGCTGTTGCTTCCTCCGCAACGGACAATCGTCTCAAATTCCTCGCCAGATCCTTGGGCCTGAAGGCGCAAACCCAACCTCTCTGAAAGGGATCTTCTTTCAAAGGCTCTGTTTCTTGCACCAGACTCTCGTTGACTGAGACGATGACGCCATCGATTGGGGAAGAGAATTCCAGCTTTCGCTTCCCTTGACAGATGGTGAAGAGCTTCTCGCCTCGACGGGTATCTTGGCCGATTGGAGGAAGCTCCACTCCGTCGATCCGGCCAATCGCGCTTTGGGCGAAATCATCCATTCCGACTTTGGCATTGCCTGAGCTTTCAAGAGCAACCCAGGTATGTCCCTTGTCCAGGTAGACTCCCCCCGGAACAATGGAGCTGTCTGGAGACCATTCGAGCTTGATGGATCTGCCCAGGGACGGCTGTGAAACGGCCTCTTTTTTTCTGGCCTCAGATCGTTGAACCATGGCGTCGACGAGAACAAACGCAACAATAGTTAAGACAACAAAAATGGCAACCATAAGATTACCTCCTTCTACTCTCACTCTCCGTCATAGGATCTGTC